>NZ_JAMPPE010000003.1:0-257784 GCF_028480905.1 Providencia sp. PROV156
TTTCCGGTCAGTGGTGGCGCATTATAGGGAGTCAGAAAAATCTGGCAAGTGTTTTTTTGAAAAAAAATTTCAAGTGGTGATATTTTATACTTTACGCCCAATTATCAAGCAAAAAAAGTGATTTTATACCTAATTTGATATAAAAAAGGTGGCTAACAATAGCCACCTTTTGATTTTACAATAATATCAATTACTGTTTAGCAACGATTTCGTCATTTTCTACATCTAAAACGACAGGTTTACCTGGTAATAACTTACCTGACAAGATTTCTTGTGCCAGAGGGTTCTCAATTTCCTGCTGAATTGCGCGTTTCAATGGCCTTGCTCCGAAGATTGGGTCAAAACCAGCCTCACCAATTTTCTCCAGTGCAGCAGGTGTCGCACTGACTTCATAACCGTGCTCTTCAAGACGTTTATATAAACGAGCCAATTGAATATTGGCAATATTCGTAATTTGCTCTTTACCTAATGGATGGAATACAACAACTTCATCTATACGGTTAATAAATTCAGGTCTGAAACTATGGGATACCACTTCCATCACCATATCTTTCATTTCTGAGTAACCAATCATGCCAAATCTTTCTTGGATTAGGTCAGAACCCAAGTTAGATGTCATGATAATCACCGTATTACGGAAGTCCACTGTTCTACCTTGTCCATCCGTTAAACGCCCATCATCAAGCACTTGTAATAAAATGTTGAAAACATCAGGGTGTGCTTTCTCAACTTCATCCAATAAAATGACTGAATATGGACGCCGTCTAACCGCTTCAGTTAAATACCCACCTTCTTCGTAACCGACATACCCTGGAGGTGCGCCCACTAAACGTGATACCGCATGTTTTTCCATAAATTCAGACATATCGATACGAACCATTGCATCATCGCTATCAAACATGAAATTTGCTAACGCTTTACACAATTCAGTTTTACCTACCCCTGTTGGCCCTAAGAACATAAACGAGCCAATTGGGCGGTTCGGGTCTGATAACCCTGCACGACTACGACGAATTGCATTCGATACTGCAACTACCGCTTCATCTTGTCCAATAACACGCTGATGGAGTTGCTGTTCCATACGTAACAGCTTTTCTCTTTCACTTTCTAGCATTCGAGATACAGGGATGCCAGTCCAACGAGCTAAGATTTCAGCAATTTCGACATCTGTTACTTTGTTACGTAACAGTTTCATGCTTTTGCCTTCAGCTTTGGTTGCCGCTTCAAGCTGTTTCTCTAATTCTGGAATTTTACCGTATTGCAATTCGGACATTTTTGCCAAATCACCCATACGGCGTGCTTTTTCCATCTCGATACGTGTATTTTCAAGTTCAGCTTTAATATGCTGAGTACCTGTTAATGATGCTTTTTCAGCTTTCCATTCTTCTTCTAACGCAGAGTACTCACGTTCTTTCTCTGCGAGCTCTTCTTCTAACATCTCAAGACGTTTTTTACTTGCGTCATCCGATTCTTTTTTCAGCGCTTGTTGTTCAAGTTTAAGCTGAATAATACGGCGTTCCAGCCTATCTAAGGATTCAGGTTTCGAATCCATTTGCATACGTAAACTTGCACCCGCTTCATCAATTAAATCAATCGCTTTATCGGGTAACATACGGTCAGTAATATAGCGATGCGATAACGTTGCCGCTGCCACAATCGCAGGGTCAGTTATTTGCACGTGGTGATGCAGTTCATAACGTTCTTTTAAACCACGTAAAATAGCAATTGTGTCTTCAACGGATGGCTCAGCCACATACACTTTTTGGAAACGACGCTCTAATGCAGGGTCTTTCTCAATGTATTGGCGATACTCATCCAATGTGGTAGCGCCAACACAGTGTAATTCACCGCGAGCCAACGCAGGTTTTAACATGTTACCCGCATCCATCGCACCATCTGCTTTACCTGCACCAACCATGGTGTGTAATTCATCAATAAACAGAATGACGTTACCTTCCTGTTTGGCAAGATCATTTAGAACAGCTTTCAGACGCTCTTCAAACTCACCACGATATTTCGCACCCGCAATCAGCGCCCCCATATCAAGGGATAATACACGTTTGTTTTTTAACCCTTCTGGAATTTCACCATTAACAATACGTTGTGCTAACCCTTCAACAATTGCTGTTTTACCTACACCTGGTTCACCAATCAGCACAGGGTTATTTTTAGTACGACGTTGCAGTACTTGAATGGTCCGACGTATTTCTTCATCTCGACCAATTACTGGGTCTAATTTGCCTTGCTCTGCACGTTCAGTTAAATCAACCGTATATTTTTTCAAGGCTTGGCGCTGGTCTTCAGCGCTTTGGTCATTCACTTTTTCTCCACCACGCATCTGTTCTATTGCCTTTTTTAAATTATCTTTATTAACACCTGCTGCTTTGAGCATGTCTGCTAATGTCGTATTGGCTTCTAAAGCGGCGACAAGAAATAATTCTGAGGAGATAAATTCATCTCCGTGCTTTTGTGCCAACTGATCACATAAATTCAAATGACGCATTAAGTCACTTGATGGTTGAACATCTCCCGCAACACCTTGCACTTGAGGTAAACGCCCTAATGCATCTTCGACTTTTTGCTGGAATTGTACGGCATTCACGCCTAACGTCGTCAGCAATGGACGAACTGTGCCACCCTCTTGATTAAACAGGGCACTTAATAGATGAATAGGTTCAATAAACTGGTTTTCGCGCCCAAGGGCTAGTGATTGGGCGTCAGCGAGAGCTTGCTGGAATTTATTAGTTAAACGGTCCAGACGCATAACACCTCCAATAAATGAGATTAAATTTGCTACTGGATACTAGATGAGGTCAGTTTTTAAATATTCAAGTTTTGCAAGGAATTATTTTTGATATATCCGTTAATTTAGAACAAAACCCCAACACTAGGTATTTATCCATATCAATGAAGCCATCCTGCCGGTTTTTCCTTCCCTTCGATAGGAAAAAAATCTGTTTTCATCTGTTACTGTACAAAAATCACCACCATAGACCTTCGTTACGCCAGCAGCCCGTAGTTTTTTACGTGCTAATAAATAAATGTCAGCGAGATATTTATCATTATAAGGAACAAAAGCAGAGGCTAAATCAGATGATTGATTAACAAAAGCCTCTTTGACTTCCTTACCGACTTCAAATTTCTCAGCACCAATAGCGGGGCCAAGCCAAGCGATAATTTCATTTGCAGGGCTAATAAATTGATTGATTGTATTTTCAAGAACCCCATGACATAGCCCGCGCCACCCTGCGTGGGCTGCTGCCACTTCCGTTCCTGCTTGATTAGTCAATAACACAGGCAAGCAATCCGCAGTCATAATGGCACAAACTTGGCCAACCTGATTACTGTACACGGCGTCCGCTTGCCTATTATGAATTTTATCACCAACAAGCTGAAGCACATCCGTTCCATGAACTTGCTCAAGCCAAACTGGTTGTTGTGGTAGCTGAGCAAGCGCCTCAAGGCGTTGACGATTTTCACTGACGGCATTGGGTATATCCCCAACATGATCACCTAAATTCAAGCTATCAAAAGGTGGCAGGCTCACACCACCCACTCGAGTTGTACTACAGCTAGCTATGTTTTTAGGTTGCGGCCAATCAGGGAAAATCAATGTATTCATTACCAGTCCATATCGTCTTTATGCAGTTCAGTGTCTGCTTTTAGAGCTTCTATAAGCTTAACCATATCATCAGGTAACGGTGCATGCCACTCCATTTGAATACCTGAGATTGGGTGATATAAGCGTAACATGGTGGCATGCAGTGCTTGCCTATCAAAATTACGCATGACCTCTAAAAATTCTTCGGTCGCCCCTTTTAGTGGGCGCGGGCGGCCACCGTATAAGGGATCACCAATTAATGGATGATTGATATGAGCCATATGAACACGAATTTGGTGAGTTCTGCCCGTCTCCAGACGTAAACGTAAACGAGTATGGGCTCTAAAGTGTTCCATCACACGATAATGCGTTACAGCGGGTTTGCCCATTGGGTGCACAGCCATATGGGTTCGTTTAGTTGGATGACGAGAGATAGGTTCTTCTACCATGCCACCCGCTGTCATACGGCCGACCGCAACCGCTTCATATTCACGCGTAATTTCTCTACGTTGCAATGCTTCGACAAGGTGTGTTTGAGCTGGAACTGTTTTTGCGACAACCATTAAGCCTGTCGTGTCTTTATCTAAACGATGAACAATACCTGCTCTCGGCACATCAGCAATTTCAGGATAACGATATAACAACGCATTAAGAATTGTACCGTCTGGGTTTCCTGCTCCAGGGTGGACAACTAAATCACGCGGTTTATTAATAATTAGGATATCTTCATCTTCATAAATCACATTAAGTGGGATATCTTGTGGTTCCCAGCGATTATCTTCTTCAATGAGGGCATCGATTAAAATTTGTTCGCTGCCAAAAACTTTTTCTTTTGGCTTATTGATAACTTTGCCATTAACCTGCACTCTATCAGCTAAAATCCATTCTTTTATGCGAGAACGTGAATAATCAGGGAACAATTCGGCCAAAGCCTGATCTAAACGTTGACCAAGCTGTGATTCAGCGATAGTTGCACTAAGTTGTACTTGTTGAGCCATAAATTAATCTACTTTTTGGTGTTTGTATTTTGACGGCAGTGCCGTTTCATTTAAAATATATGCTATTGTAACTCGAATTTTGCCGGGAGCCTTATGGATAGACTCCCTCGAAACACTCAGAGGATAACCTACACGTGATGATACGTATGAAAAATCTGGTGGCTGCAGCCACGTTGAGCCTGATTTTAGTCGGCTGTTCCAGCACTCCTGAAGTCAGCCCTGATAGCACCCCTGCTGAAATATATGCAACGGGTCAGCAAAAATTACAGGACGGCAATTTTAAAGCAGCGATTAAACAATTTGAAGCTCTTGATAACCGTTATCCATTTGGTCCATATGCTCAGCAGGTTCAATTAGACCTGATTTATGCATATTATAAATCAGCAGAGCTGCCAATGGCGATAGCCGCAATTGACCGTTTCATGCGTTTGAACCCAACTCATCCAAATATTGATTATGTCCTCTATATGCGAGGCTTAACCGCGATGGCTCTGGATGATAGCTTATTGCAAGGCCTCTTTGGTATTGACCGCTCAGACAGAGACCCACAGCATGCACGAGTTGCATTCAAAGATTTCAGTCAGTTAGTTCGCTACTATCCTAACAGCTTATACTCCAATGATGCGAGTAAGCGATTAGTCTTCTTAAAAGATCGCTTAGCGAAATTCGACCTTTCTGTTGTCGAATACTACAACAAACGCGGTGCTTATGTCGCGGTTGTTAATCGTGTTCAACAAATGCTAAAAGACTACCCAGACACAGAAGCAACACGTAATGCCTTAGCATACATGGAAATTGCTTATAATGAGATGGGGCTAAACCAAGAAGCGAATAAAGTTGCGAGTATTATTGCTGCAAACCCACAATAATATCATCGTGCGATCTAAAACAGCAGCCATGGCTGCTGTTTTTCTTTGCTAGCGGCGATTTAGTTGCTTGCTCATTTAGGGTACTAATTTTAACCCAAAAAAAGTTCCGGCTATTTACCGTTCCCCTAGCCAACTCAATCAGTGTCCCTTAATCCATTCATTTTGGCAATGCTTTTTCGCCCCTTTTTTATGTGAAATCACACTTCAGATAGCTGTTACTCTTCCCCTGAATGAGATGTGATCTACATCAATTTTTTCTTAGCAAGAACGGGTATTCTGAAATCAACAAAGACGGAAACAATGAGAGGTAACTATATGATAGTGAACATTACTAGCAAACAAATGGATATTACCCCAGCGATTCGTGAGCACATTGAGAGCCGTCTAACAAAACTCGATAAGTGGCAAGTATCTCTAATAAATACGCATGTCGTATTATCAAAAGAGCCACAAGGTTTTATGGTTGATGCCAACATAAAAACAGCGACAGGAAAATTGGTCGCAAGTGCCAAGCATGAAGATATGTACGTTGCAATTAATGAACTAATTAACAAACTCGAAAGACAACTTAATAAAGTGCAACATAAAGGAGAATCAAGAAGAGCATATAATAGTGTAAAAGAAGCGAATAATACTGTTACGTTATAATTTTATATTATCTATCAACTAATCTTGAACCTTATAAACGCGCTCACCATGGGCGCGTTTTTTTATGTTTATGATCCTTACCTATTGACTTCTTAGTGAGTATCGGGTTTATTTAAATTGAATCGGACTAAAGGTGTTCATATGAATCTTAATTTTGTTTTCTTTTTCTTCTTTAGCAACTCCTAATTGGGGGCTTTTGTCGTTCGAGAAAGAAAAGAAGACAAAATTAGAAAGCCCCCTCTAGGGGGCTTTTTTTATATCATGATATTAACAGGGTGGGCAGCATGGAAAACAGCACTAATTTATTAAAAGTAAGAGAGAAAATAAGTCAACTGGATAGTGAATTACTAAATCTTTTAGCAAAGCGCCGTGGTTATGCTGTTGAAGTCGCTGAAACAAAAATTGATGATAGCCGCCCTATTCGTGATAAAGACCGTGAGCGTCAGCTTCTTGATGTTTTAATCAACAAAGGCAAACCGCTAGGGCTTGATGGCTTTTATATCACTCGCCTATTCCAGATGATTATTGAGGACTCTGTTCTTACGCAACAGGCTATTTTACAAAAGCATTTAAATTTAACCCCTAGTGATACCGCGCGTTTCGCATTTTTAGGGCCGAAAGGTTCTTATTCACACATTGCGGCACGCCAGTACTCAGCCCGTCATTTTGACCAACTAGTTGAATGCAGTTGCCATAAATTCCAAGATATTTTTTCATTAGTTGAAAATGGGCAAGCGGAATATGGCATTTTACCAATAGAAAACACCAGTTCGGGCGCAATTAACGATGTTTACGATTTACTGCAAAATACATCATTATCAATCGTCGGAGAGATTCGGCTCCCAATTAACCATTGCCTCTTAACAACAGGAAATACCGATCTCAGCCAGATCAAAACCGTGTATAGCCACCCTCAGCCTTTCCAACAATGCAGCCAATACTTAGCGCAATTCCCACACTGGGAAATAAAATATTGTGATAGCACATCAACTGCAATGCAAATGGTCGCAGACCAAAACTCACCGAGTGTCGCGGCACTTGGAAGTGAAGCCGGTGGCGCCTTATACGATTTAAGCGTAATAGAGCATAATCTCGCTAATCAGCAAATTAACATGACACGCTTTATTGTTGTTGCACCACAACCAATTGAAGTCACTGAACAAGTACCGGCTAAAACAACACTGCTTCTGACCACTGGCCAACAAGCTGGTGCCTTAGTTGATGCATTAGTTATTTTGAAAAATAATAAGATAATCATGAGCAAGTTAGAATCACGCCCAATAAATGGAAAACCATGGGAAGAGATGTTTTATGTTGATGTGCATGCCAATTTACGTTCAGATAATATGCAACAAGCTTTAAGAGAGCTTTCAACAATTACTAGGTCAATTAAAATATTAGGCTGCTACCCATCCGAAAATGTGGTTCCTATTGAACCTGAAAAAATTACGCCTTAATTAAAATATAATTAGGCTGCATTTTTTCAGTGCAGCCTACTAAACTGAAACTATGCTCTCACTTCAGGTTGATAATTCGAAGATTTGACTCTGAAATAATTGACTAGTTCCTTCAAATGGTACGCCTGTTCATTCAATGAGTCCGCTGCGACAACAGATTCCTCAACTAAACTCGCATTTTGTTGTGTGGTTAAATCAAGTTGCCCTACTGCACTATTGATTTGAGAAATTCCATCGCTTTGCTCACGACTAGCCTGCCCAATTTCACGTAGTAACGCATTCATCTCTTTTACACTATCAACCATGCCATGTATTTGCTGAGTCGCTTTTTCAACAAGTTCCATACCCTCTTGCGTTTGTGACGATGAGTTTTCAATCAACCCACGAATATCACTCGCTGAAGCCGCACTTTTTTGTGCTAATAATCTCACTTCTCCGGCAACAACGGCAAAGCCTCGCCCATGTTCACCGGCTCTTGCCGCTTCAACGGATGCATTCAATGCTAAGATATTGGTTTGAAATGCAATTGAGTCTATTAGATTAATAATTTCTGTCATCTGTGATGATGATCCATTGATTGCACGCATTTTATTCGTTACTTGACTCATCATGTCGCCATTGTTTTGTACAATAATTGCCGCTTGGTCTGCAAGCATGCTAGCTTCATGAGTGTGCTCAGTCGTGTTTTGAACGGTTGAAGTTATTTGTTCCATTGAACTGGCCGTTTCTTCAACTGATGCAGCCTGTTCTTCGGTACGCGCCGCCAGGTTTTGGTTCCCCGCGACAATTTGCCCTGCTGCTGCCGAAATACTTTCAGAACCTTGTTGAACCTCTTGAACGATTTCCAGCAAGTGCTCTTTCATATCATTAAGTGCATTTAACAATACACCCGTTTCATCTTTTGAGGTGACCTGAATATCTTTAGTCAGATCCCCATTTGCAATTGACTGCGCGAAATTAACCGCATTTTCCAATGGCCTTGTGATAATGTTCGTAATATACCAGCCCATTACGCAGCCCGCGCCAATACTCAAGATTGATAACACCGCTAGTAATAGTTTATTGTTTTCATAATCCGCATTCACTTTACGGCCAACCTCTTGCATTTCCAAATCTTGGATAGCCATTAAAGTTTGAATTTGATCACGATAATCACGTTGAATACTAGACGTTTTAGTCATCATTTCGTCAATAGCAGCTTGGCGATTATTCTCTGATAAAAAGGTATTGATGCGAGTAATTGATGAATGAAACTGTTGGCGAATAACACGCAAATCAGCCAAGACTTCTTTAGAGCGATCATCTGTAACGTTATTTTCTAAGCTTTCCATCAATCCATTAATTTTTAATGTAATTTTAGCCAACTCTTCTCTGCGTCTATCACTACCACGATCATCAAGTAAAATTAGCTCTTGGATCCCTATAAAAGAATAAAAGTTATCCATCATTTGCCCTGCGGTAGAGGCAATAGGATAACTTTCATACAGGACTTGTTTCATGCCATCATTAGCTCGGTTCATATTGGCTAAAGAAAAAAGTGAACTTAGGATAATAAGCGCAACAAAACCACCAAATGCTACCGTTAACTTCATACTAATTTTGAGATTTTTAAAAGACATATATTTACCACGCTAACCATCATTTAATGAGTAGTGTTATCGGTAAAACAGGTGAAATCTTTATCATATAAATCGATCGATTTATAAATATTAATTTTAAAAATTGATTAATTTGAAATTAGATAGTGAATAAATTCAGTTTTTATCTGATTAGCAGATTATTCGATAGAAATTATACAGATAAGTACAATTACCTATTTTAAATAAACATTCTTGGTGAGATTAACTGAAATAGAAGAATATAGAAGATAACAAAAAATTAACAAGAAAATAAAGCCCTCTACCGCTATAAAACACGATAGAAGGCGGGATGATTATTTTCGATTATCGTTTGCTCGTTGCAGTAATGATTGGCTTTCCTTCATAAAATGATGGGCATCTTCACCGAACCACTGGCTAATTTGATTAAATTGGCGAATAAATTCCGCTTTATCTTTTTTCTCCAGTAGCGCTATTGAATCACCTAACAATTGATGATATCTGCGTATCAATTCAACATTTTCATTTGAAGACATAATAATGTCTGCATAGAGTTGAGGGTCTTGAGCAAATAGCCGCCCAACCATCGCGAGCTCTAAACGATAAATAGGCGATGACAAATCAAGTAATTGCTGTAAATCGATATTTTCCTCAGCAAGATTTCGCCCGTAAGTAAATGTTGTAAAGTGGCGTAATGCCTGAATAAAGCTCATGTTTTTATCATGCTCTTCGGCTGAGATTTCTTTCAAACGTGCCCCCCAAACTAATAACTGTTCAAGAAACCACTGATAAGACTCCGAGCCACGGCCATTACAGTAAGCAAATACTTGCTTTGCAACACTACCAATATCAGGACCAAACATCGGGTGAAGCCCAAGTACTGGCCCATCATGGGCCGCTAACATCGCTTCTAATGGCTGTTGCTTAATCGATGCGATATCCATCAAGACCGTGCTTTTATCCAGTTTAGGCAGCTGGTTGATGACTTGTACTGTCAAATGTATTGGTACACTAACCATCACGACGCTCGCACCAGCAACTATAGATTCTGCTTGTGCCCAGTCATCTTCGTTTAATGTCTTAACCTGATAGCCTGATAAATTAAGGAGACGGTGAAATAACCGCCCCATTTTCCCATCACCACCTACAATCACAATTGGGCCAGCTGATGGGTTCAGTGTTTTAAACCCTTTATCATTTTCACGTGCGTAAGATTCGCGCATGATCCGCCTTAGAATATCCTCTATCAGATCAGGTGGGATCCCCATACGCTCAGCTTCGGCGCGACGTGCTGTCAGCATGCTTGTTTCTCGTTCAGGCACATAAATCGGTAAACCATGTAAGCTTTTCACTTCACCGACTTCAGCAACCAGTTGCAGCCTTTTTGCTAATAAATCTAGTAACGATTTATCAACTTCATCAATTTGTTCCCGTAAATGGGATAACTCAACAGACATACCAATACCTTGATCAGCTCACTTTACTCAATTTTTGCGCACGTTGTTCAAGCACAGGCAACAATGCTTGATGTAATTTACGCAATACCGTTTCCGTCGTTTGCCAGTTAATGCAGGCATCTGTCACTGACACACCGTATTTCATTGTGTCACGGGCTTGTTCAGATGTTTGATTCCCTTCATTAATATGACTTTCTAGCATAATACCTGTAATTGATTCATTACCATTAATAATTTGTTCAATAATAGAATCAACAACTAATGGTTGACGGCGGTAATCTTTATTCGAGTTTCCATGGCTACAATCCACCATAAGGGACGGCTCTAAACCTGCTTTTTTCATTTCCGCTTCACAAGCCGCAATGTCTTCAGCATTGTAGTTAGGCGTTTTCCCACCACGTAAAATGACATGTCCGTTACTATTACCTTTGGTATGTAATAAACAAACTTGGCCAGATTGGTTAATTCCCATAAAACGGTGTGGCATCGCTGCTGCTTTTAACGCATTAATCGCTGTAGATAAACTCCCATCGGTTCCATTTTTGAAACCAACAGGCATAGATAAACCAGATGCCATTTCACGGTGGGTCTGTGACTCAGTCGTTCTTGCACCAATGGCTGACCAACTGAATAAATCCCCTAAGTATTGAGGATTGTTAGGATCCAATGCTTCTGTCGCTAATGGCAGCCCCATATTCACTAAATTGGTCAACAAATCACGAGCAATATGTAGGCCTTTTTCCATTTCAAAAGAACCATCCATAAATGGATCACTAATCAAACCTTTCCAACCTACGGTTGTACGAGGTTTTTCAAAATACACACGCATCACAATATATAAGCTATCACTTAATTCTTCGGCTAATACTTTCAGGCGCTCACCATATTCAATAGCGGCATCCACATCATGGATTGAGCAAGGACCACATACCACGAGTAAGCGAGGGTCGCGTTGATGAATAATGTCAGCAATCACTTGGCGCGATGTCGCAATGGCATGCAGGTTGCTGCGACTCAGCGGATATTTCTCTTTCAGACTCTCAGGAGTGATTAATACCTGCTCGTCTTGAATATTCACGTTGTTGAGTACATCTTTTTGCATGATCATTTTTTTACCTACTTATTAGCTTATATTTGCTTAGTTTATTATTTACGTATTGTGTTTGGGTGTATGAGTAATAACATACCATGCATCGTAAACAATTCAATCCATTTATGTAAAATATTTCCACTTCCGTATTGAATTGTTTACATCACTATAATAAATTGAATAAACTACAATTTTACATTAATTTAACATTAAATTATTTTAATAGACCAAAGAAAAACAAGCAATCTGTAAGTATTTATTTACAGATAAGCATAAGTTATCAGCTATATTCTAAATAGTTCGAGTTATAGCAAGGCGGCAAAGTGAGGACATCGCAGGGAGCATACACAAGTATGTGACCTGTGTGGCTGAACGCAGCCAACACGGCTACAACTTGAAATATGAAGAAGATAGTGACGAATATAAAAAGGCCCGCAAATGCGGGCCTCTCTCATGACATAACTTTCGGATGTAGCGAAAGCGTATTACTTGGCGTTCAGACGCTCTTTAATACGAGCTGCCTTACCAGAACGCTCACGCAGGTAGTACAGTTTAGATCTGCGAACAGCACCACGACGTTTAACAGCAATGCTATCTACGACTGGAGAGTGAGTTTGGAATACACGCTCAACACCTTCGCCGTTAGAAATTTTACGAACAGTGAATGCAGAGTGCAGACCGCGGTTACGAATAGCGATAACCACGCCCTCGAATGCCTGCAGACGTTTTTTAGAGCCTTCTACGACCCATACCTTAACTTCCACGGTGTCACCCTGACGGAATGAAGGTACGTCCTGCTTCATCTGCTCTTCTTCGATTTGTTTAATAATGTTGCTCATAATAACTCTCTTACCCTAGGTAAACTGATATGTTTAGACAATTAATTGTCTGGATTCATTTGTTGCTCAGACTGATATTCCCTTTGGAATTCAGCCAGCAACATCCTCTGCTCGTCAGTCAGAGCTAGGCTTTCCAGAAGCTCAGGTCTTCTAAGCCAGGTACGGCCGAGTGATTGTTTCATACGCCAGCTATCTATTTTAGCGTGGTTTCCTGAAAGTAAAACATCAGGAACTTGCATGCCATCTAACACTTCAGGGCGGGTATAGTGCGGACAATCTAACAAACCATCTGCAAAAGAGTCTTCTTGAGCAGAGGCTTGATGACCAAGTACTCCCGGTATAAACCGTGAAACTGAGTCAATCAACACCATCGCGGGAAGTTCCCCGCCACTGAGAACGTAATCACCGATTGACCATTCTTCGTCAACTTCGGTTTGAATGATACGCTCATCAATGCCTTCATAGCGGCCACAAACAAGAATCAATTTCTCATTGGTTGCCAGCTCGCAAACACCGTCTTGACTAAGTTTGCGCCCTTGCGGTGAAAGATAAATAACCTTTGCACCCTCACCAGCCTCAGTTCTTGCTGCGTTGATTGCATCCTTAAGCGGTTGCACCATCATCAGCATGCCTGGACCACCACCATAGGGGCGATCATCAACAGTTTTGTGCTTATCGTGAGTAAAATCTCGCGGATTCCAGCACTCAAATGTTAGCAGGCCATTTTTCACTGCCCGACCAGTTACCCCGTACTCGGTTATTGCGCGGAACATTTCGGGAAACAGGCTAATTACACCAATCCACATAATTTCGTCCCACTTATCAAAACCGTTCAACCGGAGATTTAAAAACCAGGATCCCAATCCACTTCAATAAGTTTGGCATCGAGATCGACTTTCTTGATAACCTGCCCATCAAGAAACGGAACCAACCGCTCCTTGATGCCAAATGCATCTTTTAAATTCGCCTTAATGACCAGCACATCATTTGAACCGGTCTCCATCATGTCAGTGATGGTACCAAGGTCATAGCCTTGTAACGTCACTACTTGGCAGCCCATCAGGTCTTTCCAGTAGTATTCGTTTTCTAACTCAGGAAGTTGGGTTGAATCAACCGCAATTTCAAAGTTAGTCAAAAGCGCGGCTGCATCGCGGTCATCGACCCCGTTCAGCTTGACAATGATATCCTTGTTATGATGTTTCCAATCTTCAATTTCAATGTGTTGCCATTGACCTGAACGTTGGATAAACCAAGGCTGATACTCAAAAATACTTTCAGCATGTTCGGTGGACGAAAAAACTTTGAGCCAACCACGAATACCGTATGCCGCACCTAATTTCCCCAATACAATTGGGTTTTCAGGTGGCTGTAGTTTAGTTTGCTTGCTCATTGTTACCACCGCGACAGATTAAGCTGCTTTCTTAGCTTGTTTGACCAGTTGTGCAACACGGTCAGAAATAGTTGCGCCTAAGCCAACCCAGTGCTCAACACGGTCCAGGTCTAAACGCAGTTCTTCTGCTTGACCTGCAGCGATCGGGTTGAAGAAACCGATACGCTCAATGAAACGACCGTCACGCGCATTGCGGCTATCAGTCACAACGATTTGGTAGAACGGACGTTTTTTAGCGCCGCCACGAGATAAACGAATTGTTACCATAACATCCTCATTAGTTAACAAAACAACCAGACTCCATCGAGGGATAGAGTCCGGCTGTCATATAAAAAGCCCGAAAAGTTTACTCACTTTGACGCAAAAATCAATCAAAAGTGCGTTTTGTTTGAGGCTTTATTGCTTAACGCCCCGGAAAACCCGGTGGCATCATACCCTTCATGCCGCGCATCATCTTGGCTAGACCGCCTTTTTTCATTTTCTTCATCATGCGTTGCATGTCATCAAATTGTTTTAAGAGGCGATTAACTTCTTGCACGGTAGTTCCCGAACCTGCCGCAATACGACGTTTTCGTGAACCTTTAATAATTTCCGGTTTTTCACGTTCTTTACGTGTCATGGAATTAATCATCGCTTCCATACGAACGGTGATTTTATCATCCATTTGGGACTTAACGGCATCGGGTAACTGAGACATTCCTGGCATTTTGCTCATCATGCTCGCCATGCCGCCCATATTACGCATTTGCTTCAATTGACTTAAAAAGTCATTTAAATCAAAGCTATCTCCCGTTTTAAGTTTTTTAGCAAGCTTTTCAGCTTCATCACGGTCAACTTTATGCTCAATCTCTTCAATCAGAGAAATCACATCACCCATACCAAGGATACGAGACGCGACGCGCTCTGGGTGGAATGGTTCTAAGGCATCAGTTTTTTCACCAACACCTAAGAACTTAATAGGTTTCCCCGTGATCGCACGAATTGAAAGTGCCGCACCGCCTCGTGCATCACCATCGACCTTGGTCAACACAACCCCTGTCAGTGGTAAGGCTTCATTAAATGCTTTCGCTGTATTTGCCGCATCTTGCCCTGTCATCGCATCGACGACGAATAAGGTCTCAACTGGCTTAATAATACGGTGAACTTCTTGGATTTCTTCCATCATCGCTTCATCAACATGCAAGCGACCTGCGGTATCCACCAACAGCACATCGTAGAATTGTAATTGTGCGTGTTTTAATGCTTTTTGAACAATTGCAGCGGGTTTTTCTTGTACTTCTGAAGGGAAAAAGTCAATTCCAACACTTTCAGCTAATGTCTCTAATTGTTTAATCGCTGCAGGGCGATAAACGTCAGCAGAGACAACTAATACTTTTTTCTTTTGCTTTTCTTTTAAGAGCTTACCTAATTTTGCAACGCTGGTCGTTTTACCGGCACCTTGCAAACCTGCCATTAAAACGACAGCAGGAGGTTGTGCGGATAAATTAAGTTGGTGGTTTTCGTCCCCCATCGCCCTAGTCAGTTCATTTTGAACTATTTTAATGAACTCTTGGCCAGGTGTTAGACTTTTATTGACATCTTGCCCAACGGCATTTTCTTTAACTTTTTGAATGAATTCACGGACAACTGGCAAAGCAACGTCAGCTTCCAGCAAAGCCATGCGAACTTCGCGTAGTGTTTCTTTAATATTTTCATCAGTTAGACGCCCACGCCCACTGATATTGCGCAACGTGCGCGATAGTCTGTCAGTTAAATTATCAAACATATGTCTTAGCTCAATTCTGTTGATGGGCCGATGTCAGCCTGATCTGGTTGCTAATACAGATAATTTCAAGTGCGTGTTACCTAACAACTTGAATTATAAGCATCAATACCTTCACAATGATGAAGGGAAACCAACACTAAAAATAATCGCGGCAAAATAATGCCCCATTGTAACATGCCCGCAGTTTTTTCGCTGCCCCCTGTTTGAAACAGATGATACAGGTTATTATGGCATGAATTTAATAATACAAACCAAGCAGTAGGCGCATGAAGTGCTATCAGCAATGAATATATTGTGATTGGCCTGTCCAATAGTTGGAGCCTACACTCGTACAAGTTATACTATGAATAACTTTCCACTAAAAATGATTAACGACACTATACTATGCCCGTATTTGCAGTCATAGCAGTTTGTACATACATGGTCAGTCTGTTACTGATCATCCCTGGCCAAGTGCGTAAACAGCCGTTCTACCGCCACCTCGCGCTTTTTCTTGCCGTTGTTGCGTTAGTAACTCACGCTATTACATTGAAATTTTTGATTTTCAGTGAAGCCGAGGGACAAAACCTCACTCTGTTGAATTTAGGCTCAACAGTGAGCTTACTCATGTGTGTGATTATGACTGTTGTCGCTTACTGGGGAAAAGCTTGGTACTTAACGCCTATAGTCTATAGTTTTGCCATTATTAACTTGATGCTGTCAACGCTAATGCCTGGTGAGTTTATTACGCATCTTGAAGCTCGAGTACCACTTTTTGTTCATATTGGTCTAGCGTTGTTGAGCTATGCGACACTCCTTATTGCGGCTTTATATGCATTACAAGTGGCTTTAATTGACCATCAGCTAAAGAACAAAACCTTAAAATTTAGTCCAGATATGCCACCCATGATGGTAATTGAACGTAAAATGTTCCACATCACTCAAGTTGGGGTCATTTTGCTGACTCTGACCTTGTGTACTGGCTTTATTTATATGGATAATATTTTTGATAAAGAAAATATCCATAAATCGGTATTATCCGTCATTGCATGGTTTGTTTATATCACTCTACTTTGGGGACATTTCCATGGAGGATGGCGAGGTAAGCGCGTCCTATTTTTCCATGTTGGTGGCTCAATCATCTTAACAATGGCTTTTTTTGGTAACCGTTTAATACAGGAGTTTATGGTATTTTGACGCAAATAAAGCCACGACTTTCACAATATAAGGAAACTTGTTTTGGATGATGTGTCCACGAGTACGCTAATCATCATATTGATTGTTTTAATTTTTATGTCAGCCTATTTCTCTGCATCAGAAACAGGGATGATGACGCTAAACCGTTATCGGTTAAAACATTTAGCAAAACAAGGTAATCGCTCAGCGATCCGCGTTGAAAAACTTCTTAAACACCCTGACAAGCTGTTAAGTCTAGTCCTTATTGGTAATAACTTAATCAACATAGTCGCTTCCGCATTAGCGACTATTATCGGTATGCGGCTATATGGTAACGCGGGTGTAGCTATGGCTACAGGGATCCTGACTTTTGTGATCCTCATTTTTGCCGAAGTCATGCCAAAAACACTGGCAGCGCTGTACCCTGAAAAAATCGCATTTCCAAGTAGTTACCTCTTAAAACCATTACAAGTAGTCATGATGCCTATTGTTTGGGCATTTAATACTATTTCAGCGCTACTGTTACGCTGCATTGGGGTGAAGTCACTAACCGCACGAACTGATGCGGTTAATAAGGAAGAGCTACGCACCATTGTTAACGAATCAAAGCATAAAATTAGCCGCCGAAATCAAGACATGTTGATTTCAATTTTAGACTTAGACAAAGTCACTGTTGGCGATATTATGCTGCCAAGGAATGAGATTGTTGGTATTGATGTCAATGATGACTGGAAATCAATCATTCGGCAGCTCACGCACTCCCCTCATGGCCGTATTGTGCTTTATCGCGACTCACTTGATGACTCTATTGGCATTTTACGCGTCCGCGAAGCATACCGTCTTATGATGGAAAAACGTGAGTTTAATAAGCAAAACCTAATTAAAGCTGCAGATAACATTTATTTTATTCCTAACAGTACACCATTAAATGTTCAGTTAGTTAACTTCCAGCACAATAAAGAAAAACTTGGGATCATTGTTGATGAATACGGTGAAATTCAAGGCCTTATCACTGTCGAAGATATATTAGAAGAGATAGTGGGTGACTTCACAACCTCGATGTCACCATCTTTAGCCGAAGAAGTCTTGCCACAAAGTGATGGAAGCGTTCTTGTAGACGGTTCTGCTAATATTCGTGAGCTGAATAAGGCTTTTGATTGGAATCTCCCCATAGATGGCCCTAGGACGGTTAATGGCATGGTTTTAGAGGTCATTGGTGATATTCCACAGCTTGAAGAGCAAATCGTGGTGGGGCATTACCTTATCGAGGTATTAGCGATGAGTGAAAATATCGTTAAACAGGTTAGGATCACACCTCTTACATTTAGTTCTCAAGTCCCTGATCTTTAATTTGGCCATAAACTTGCAATTTAATTCTCATATAAAATAAAAAGAGCCTTAATTGGCTCTTTTTATAGAGAATATTTGATAAAAACTAAACGTGTAGCTGTTCAAGTTTCTCTGCAGGTAATGCTAATTCATCATTTTTATTGATACCAATTTCTGATGCAAGAACATTACGTGCAATTTGCTGGGCTTCTTCCAGTGAGTGCATTTTGTATGTACCGCACTGATAGACATTCAATTCAGGGATCTTGTTTTGGTCTTTCACTTGCAAAACATCTTCCATTGCCGCTTTCCATGCATTAGCAACACGCAGTTCATCTGGCTGGCCAATAAGGCTCATATAAAAACCAGTACGGCACCCCATTGGTGAAATATCAATAATTTCAACACCATTTCCGTTGAGGTGATCACGCATAAAGCCTGCAAAAAGGTGCTCTAAAGTATGCGTCCCTTTTTCTGTCATGGCTTCTTCATTTGGTACAGTAAAACGCAAATCAAAAACTGTGATAGTATCACCGCTTGGTGTTTTCATGGTTTTTGCCACACGTACAGCAGGTGCTGACATGCGAGTATGATCGACAGTAAAGCTATCTAATAATGGCATTTCGTGACCTCCTCGAAAATAAAAAATATTTTCTAAAATAAATGAAACTATTTTGAAAATACAGAGTCTGAATTATTGAAAGACGCGCAATTTGTTATCATCCCTAATTCTCTAAGAGATTTTTTTTGGCCACCTAGAGTGGCCATTTCTTTTAGCGTCCTGCATGAATGCGTAGATAGTCCTCAAAGCTTTCGCTCTCACTTTGTTCCATCTTCGCTTGCTTCGCTATTGAAGCTAATCGTGCTTGCTCAAATTGCTCTTCAGTTATCACTTCATACGGCTCGTTCACTAACTGTTCAAAATATTTTTCAGCTAATTCTAACCCGTAACCACCAATACCTTTTTCTAACATTTCATCCATAACAAGCGCTGAATATGTAAGAGTTGGGTCTTTAAACATAGCAACAAATTGGTGACAAACTTCTTGATATTTTGCATCGCAACAAGTGTCTAGCACTTCAGCCACACGGATCAAGTCATTAAATAATTGCTGCCCAACGTCAACTAATGGTTTAACTTCGCTGCCACAACCGAAACCAATGACTTGGCCTGGTTTACGACCTTCAAGAATGACACGATTCCAGTTTTGACGGCAACAGTCTAATTCCTGAGCATTCATTTCAGGTGCATCAGCAAGTACACACCATATTAAGAATAGATCAACAAAACGAGCTTGCGTTTCATTAACGCCTATCGCACTAAATGGATTGATATCAAGTGAACGGACTTCAATGTACTCAATACCACCACGTAATAATGCGTCAGAAGGTGATTCATTGCCTTTAGGAACGCGTTTGGGCCGTATTGGGGCATAGAGCTCATTTTCAATCTGCAGCACATTCGTATTTAGTTGAATATATTTGCCGCCTTTTTTTACACCCAGTTTTTCAAATTCAGCTGAAGGCTTATGGATGGCTTTTTTCAGGTTCTCTACATATTCATCCAATTTATTGAATGTGATGTTTAAATCACTTTGTGATTTATTTGTATAACCTAAGTCACTCATGCGTAACGATGTCGCATAAGGCAAGTAATACGTACCACAGTCTGTTTTATCAAATGATAGCGTCGTATCCCTATCTTTCAAAAAAGAGCCGCAAATAGCTGGAGATGCGCCAAATAGATAAGGAATAACCCAACCAAAGCGGTAGTAATTTCTAATTAGACGTAAATAGCCTTCAGAAATTTTTTCTTTACCGCTTTCTTCGTCTTCAATACCCGCCCATGCTTGCCAAAATTCAATCGGCAAAGAGAAGTTATAATGCACCCCTGCTATCGTTTGCATCAAAGCACCATAACGATTTTTAAGGCCTTCGCGGTACAGCGTTTTAAACTGCCCCACATTAGAAGAGCCGTACTGCGCAAGAGTGATTTTATCTTCACTTTCAATAAAGCATGGCATACTCAGCGGCCACATTCTTTCATCTTGAAGGTGACGAGCTGTATAGCGGTGTAAATCTCGCAAAAAAGCCAAATTATGGCTAATGCTTTTATCTACAGGAGTAATAAATTCGAGTAAGGACTCCGCAAAATCTGTCGTGATCCATTTATGTGTTAAAGCTTTTCCCAGCCCTTCTGGATGCAAGGTCTCTGCAATTGCGCCTGTGGGGGTTACACGCAATGTTTCACGCTCAATACCACGTTGAATACCATTAAGTGTTTCTGGGTGCGCCTCTAACCATGAGAGCGCTTTCGATACGTCCGGGATCAAGTCGACCTCCCGCCTGTGATGTTAATTTATTTTATTAAGGCAATTACTTTAGCTTAAATCACATAAATTGTCGCTGTCTAGATGTGTGGTTTATGAGGGAATAAATCAAAGAGGTATAGAAAATACGATTTAATTAATTTTATGAATGGTAATTTTAGGCAAAAAAAAACTCCTCAAATGAGGAGTTTCTTAAAGATGGTGCATCCGGGAGGATTCGAACCTCCGACCGCTCGGTTCGTAGCCGAGTACTCTATCCAGCTGAGCTACGGATGCAAAATTCATTCGATTTGAAATCGATACATTCTCAATAACTTTTCTGAGTTAAATTAAAAGGTATTATTGATATGCTAAATTATTAGCTAAGAGATGGTGCATCCGGGAGGATTCGAACCTCCGACCGCTCGGTTCGTAGCCGAGTACTCTATCCAGCTGAGCTACGGATGCATACTTAATGCAAGATGTGCTGCTCTCTCAAACTTCTTTATCAACTTCTACTTCTATAAATCAACTTCTTAGTTACTGCTTTGTTTGGTTGCTAAAACCAAAACAAAACCCCATCAGATTCTCTCATAGGGTTAAAGATGGTGCATCCGGGAGGATTCGAACCTCCGACCGCTCGGTTCGTAGCCGAGTACTCTATCCAGCTGAGCTACGGATGCATAATCTAAAATGGCGGTGAGGGAGGGATTCGAACCCTCGATGCAGCTTTTGACCGCATACTCCCTTAGCAGGGGAGCGCCTTCAGCCTCTCGGCCACCTCACCATATTTTAGTTACACACGATTTGTTTTTTCAAACATCTCGTTGCTGTGTGGCGCACATATTACTTTCCTAGACTTAGAAGTCAAACAATTTTTCCAAACTTTTTGCATTCCGTTGTCTGTTTGCACATTTCACAAGCAAGATGCTTAGTTTAACACCGAAAAAGATATTTTTCAGCCCTTATGACACTAACTTTATAAACAAAAATACAGAAAAAAAATTATTCTATAAGTGAATAAAAATAAGCTCACTGGATTGATTAGCCTATATTTCATACAAAGGAAAACAAGATTTCGTACAAGAAAACCGAAGACTAAACAATAAAGTGAGTTTGATGCTAGAGAATTATAAAAACGAAAGGATATTTTTAGAAATAATGCGAGTAAGACAAGCGCCCATTCTTGCTGTGTGATCAATCATTGGACGCTTATTCATTATTATTGATTATCTGGTTGAGTCTTTTCAGCCTGGATCCGTTGATAAATTTCTTCACGGTGAACAGAAACTTCTTTTGGGGCATTAACACCAATACGAACTTGGTTGCCTTTGACACCCAATACAGTAACTGTTACCTCATCGCCTATCATGAGTGTTTCACCAACTCGACGAGTCAGAATAAGCATTCTTTGCTCCTTGAAATATTAAAAGAGTCGGGTCTCTAGGTATCCCCGCTATTGTCCATCACACACCGTGAAAACGTAAAGCAATGACATTCACCTAAAGCATTGATGCCATCAATACAAGCATTCTAATTATTTACAAGCAAAATATAGCACTACAAACGATACATTAACAATGCCGCAACAGATTAAAGTTGCCTCATATTTTAATGAGGCAACTTTGTAAGTGCTTACAGACGCGCTTCGACCCATTCTTCGACACTTGCCATAGCAGCAGGTAATGCGCTAACGTCAGTACCTCCCGCTTGAGCCATGTCTGGGCGACCGCCACCTTTACCACCTACCTGACTTGCAATATAGGAAATTAAGTCCCCTGCTTTAACTTTAGCAGTCAAATCATTAGTTACCCCAACGATCATACTGACTTTATCACCACTTGTTGTTGAAAGCACGATAATCGCTGATTTCAACTGATTTTTAAGGTCATCAACCATAGTTCTCAACAACTTAGGATCAGTATCCGCTAATTGAGTGACTAATAATTTGATGCCTTTCACGTCTTTCGCTTTACTACTTAGTGAAGCACTTTCTTGAGATGCTTGTTGATCTTTTAGTTGCACAATTTCTTTTTCGAGTTGGCGAGATTTGTCTAACGCCGCTTTTACTTTCTCGACAAGACTATTAATATCACCTTTCACTAAGTGTGCAATTGCTGAAAGTTGCTCTGACTGATTGTGAATGCTTTCAATCGCCATTGTGCCTGTAGTCGCTTCAATACGACGAACACCTGCAGCCGTACCAGATTCACTCAAGATACGGAATAAACCAATATCTCCTGTACGACGCGCATGTGTACCACCACATAACTCGATAGAAAAATCACCCATACTCAGAACACGTACACGTTCCTCATATTTTTCACCGAATAATGCCATAGCACCTTTTGCTTTAGCGCCTTCTAAATCCATCAGTTCAGTTTCAATTTCTGAGTTTTTACGGATTTGTGCATTCACAATATCTTCTACTTGACGTAGTTGCTCTTGTGTCATCGCTTCAAAATGAGAGAAGTCAAAACGCAAGTATTTGTCATTAACCAATGAACCCTTTTGAGAAACATGGTCGCCTAATACTTGGCGTAATGCCGCATGCAGTAAGTGTGTTGCTGAGTGATTTAAACGGATCGCATCACGTCTAGCGCTATCCACAAAAGCGGTAATTCTATGGTTAACAACCAGTGAACCCGCCTCTACCTTCCCAATATGCCCAATTGCTTGACCATATTTTTGTGTGTCAGTGACTTTAAAGCTCGCATTGTCATTATTTAAGTAACCAGTATCACCGACTTGCCCACCAGACTCTGCATAAAATGCAGTTTTATCTAGTATAACTAAGCCTTCTTCACCCGCATTCAAACTGTCTACAGGTTGGCCATCTTTATATAATGCAGTAATAGTGGCTTGTTGCTCATCATATTGATAACCGGAGAATTCACTACGCTTATCAACTTTAATTAAAGAGTTATAATCCGCACCAAAACCACTGGATTCGCGCGCACGACGACGCTGGTCTTCCATCGCCCGCTCAAAACCTTCTTCGTCGACTTTAATATTGCGCTCACGGCAAACATCTGCCGTTAAATCGATTGGGAAGCCATAGGTGTCATATAAGCGGAATGCCGCTTCACCATCCAGAGTATCCCCTTTCAGTGAAGCAAGTTCTTCATCTAATAATTGAAGACCGCGTTCTAACGTGCGTGCAAATTGCTCTTCTTCGGTCTTGAGAACTTTTTCAACCATAGCTTGCTGGCGTGCAAGTTCATCGGCCGCAGGCCCCATGACTTTAATCAATGGCGCGACTAATTTGTAGAAGAAAGTGTCTTTGGCACCAAGCATATAACCGTGACGAACAGCACGTCGAATAATACGACGCAGAACATAACCACGACCTTCATTTGATGGAATAACACCATCACTGACAAGGAATGCACAAGAACGAATGTGGTCAGCAATAACACGTAATGATTTATTCTCTAAATCCGTCGCACCTGTTGCTTTAGCTGCCGCAGCAATAAGGTCACGGAAGATATCAATTTCATAGTTTGAATTAACGTGCTGCAATACCGCAGAAATACGCTCTAAGCCCATTCCTGTGTCAACTGAAGGTTTTGGTAGAGGCTCCATTGTCCCGTCAGACTGACGGTTAAATTGCATGAAGACTAAGTTCCAAATTTCAATATAGCGGTCACCGTCTTCTTCTGGGCTTCCTGGAGGCCCCCCCCATATATGGTCACCGTGATCATAGAAAATCTCGGTACATGGGCCACAGGGACCGGTATCGCCCATTTGCCAGAAGTTATCTGACGCATATGGTGCGCCCTTGTTATCACCAATACGAATAATACGCTCAACTGGAATACCAATTTCTTTATTCCAGATATCATAAGCTTCATCGTCAGTTGCGTAAACGGTCACCCACAACCTTTCTTTTGGTAAGTTAAACCATTCTTCGCTAGTCAATAACTCCCAAGCAAAACGGATAGCGTCATGCTTAAAGTAATCGCCAAAGCTAAAATTGCCTAACATTTCAAAAAATGTATGGTGGCGGGCGGTATAGCCCACATTTTCTAAGTCGTTATGTTTACCACCTGCACGCACACAGCGTTGCGCGGTTGTCGCTCGGGAATATGCTCTTTTATCCAGACCAAGAAATACATCTTTGAACTGGTTCATCCCTGCGTTTGTGAACAATAGTGTAGGGTCATTATTTGGCACTAGTGAACTACTAGAGACCACTTGATGACCTTTTGTATGAAAAAAGTCGAGAAACGCTTGACGGATCTCAGCGGTGCTTTTACTCATATTTATCCCGATATCAAGCTGGAAACAGAATTACGAATTGTTGAGATGGAATGTAACATCACCTCTAATCAACTCTCCGATTAAAAAGTGACTGATAAGATAAAGTCTCTTTGTGCAGAAGTAAAATATAGATACATCCATTCGCAGCTTTCATTGTAAAGCGTCTAGATATTTTCTGAAAGTATGTTTATACCTTGCACTGGTGTATTTTTCCACAGAAAAACTGTTCAATAAACTATTAATGTAATAGGTTAAAAATAAAATAGGCGCCACCACATCAGCGGAGCGCCTATAATTTACTTGTTAATCAATTAATTAGATTAAAATTAAAATTCTTCTGGTGTTTCTTCTTCATCAGCATCACTGATAAAGTCTGTTGCTGCACTACTAAATTCACCAGTGTGATTCAATAACATTTCACGCAGTTTGGTATCAATTTCTTGAGCGACTTCAGGGTGCTCTTTTAAATAATTTGTTGAGTTAGCTTTACCTTGGCCAATTTTATCGCCGTTATAACTATACCAAGCCCCTGCTTTTTCAATTAACTTATGTTTTACACCTAAGTCAATTAGCTCGCCGAAGGTATTAATACCTTCACCATACAAAATTTGGAATTCAGCTTGTTTGAACGGTGCTGCAACTTTGTTTTTTACCACTTTAACGCGAGTTTCACTACCGACGATTTCTTCGCCATTTTTAACAGCACCAATACGGCGGATGTCTAAACGAACAGATGCGTAGAATTTTAATGCATTACCACCTGTTGTTGTTTCTGGGTTACCAAACATAACACCAATCTTCATACGAATTTGGTTGATAAAGATCAGTAAGGTATTAGATGTTTTTAAGTTACCAGCTAACTTACGCATTGCTTGGCTCATCATACGAGCAGCTAGGCCCATATGTGAATCACCAATTTCACCTTCAATTTCAGCTTTTGGTGTTAATGCAGCAACGGAGTCAACGATGATCACATCAACCGCACCTGAGCGAGTTAATGCATCACAAATTTCTAGCGCTTGCTCACCGGTGTCCGGTTGAGAACATAGTAAGTTATCGATATCAACGCCTAATTTTTTAGCATAGATAGGGTCTAAAGCGTGTTCAGCATCGATGAAAGCACATGTTTTACCACTACGTTGCGCTGCAGCAATAACTTGCAGAGTTAGTGTTGTTTTACCTGAAGATTCAGGGCCGTAGATTTCAACAATACGACCTAGTGGCAAGCCACCAGCACCCAATGCAACATCAAGGGATAAGGAGCCTGTTGAGATAGTTTCAACATCCATAGAGCGGTCTTCACCAAGACGCATAATGGAACCTTTACCAAATTGCTTTTCAATTTGGCCTAATGCTGCTGCAAGTGCTTTCTGTTTGTTTTCATCAATAGCCATGTTTACTCCCTAAGTGCAATGATTTGACCACTGCAAATAAAACGATTGAATTCGGTTTGTTGAAATTAATTATACTGTATAATCATACAGTATCAAGAAGATTTTTAACTTAACTGCTTTAAAAGTGTTTCAAGTATATAAAGTGTTGATTGAAAACGAACTTCATTTCTGTTTCCTTGAAACACTTGATGTTGTGTTGTGACTAATACCGTTTGGTCTGCCTGTTTCTGTGCAAAACCAAACCATACTGTACCAACAGGTTTTTCTACACTACCGCCCCCAGGGCCTGCTATTCCACTAACTGAAACAGCAAAATCTGCACAGGCTTCTTGTAAAGCGCCTGTCGCCATTTCAGTAACGACTTGTTGGCTTACAGCGCCATACTGCTGTAAAGACTCATCTTTAACACCGATCATTTGATGCTTTGCTTCATTACTGTATGTCACAAAGCCACGCTGAAAGTAATCTGAACTACCCGATATATCGGTTAAAACTTTGGCAACCCAGCCCCCGGTACATGACTCTGCGGTTGTGACTGTTTTACCCTGTTCTTTCAGTTTCAGCCCAACCTGAATACTCAGAGTTTCAAGCCGCTTCTCATCTATCATGATGTTATCTACCTTTATGCCATTTTTTTACGAGCGCGATCCCAAACCCATAAACCCGCAATCGCAATTGCGAATACAGCACCAAAACCAATACCGGCATTCACAACTGACAAACCTGCTTTAATTGCTAATGAGTACAAGCCTAACATAATTAGCATTGCACTATTTTCACCTAAGTTTTGTACTGCAATCGCATTCCCTGCTCCAACGGTTTCCTTCCCTTTTTCTTGCAATAATGCATTCAACGGAACAACAAACAAACCGCCGAAGATCCCAAGGATGATTAAAATAAAATAGGATGGAATAATATTAGTTTGCAACGAAAGTAACACCACCATCACACCTATAATAACCCCCGCAGGAATGCAGCGATAAACCGTTTTTAAGGTAATAAACTTGGCAGCAAGCCCGGCTCCTGCAACTATTCCCACGGCAACCATCGCATTTAAAATAGTCGGCGTTGTGTTGTCTTGTAATCCCAATGCCACAGGCACCCATGCAACGAGCAGAAAACGCAGCGTTACCCCAGCCCCCCAGAACAAGCTGGTTCCAACTAGTGAAAAACGGCTTTCTTGGTTAGCCCATAGCACCCGGCAGGCATTGAAAAAAGAAGTAATTAACAGTTTAAGATCCCAACCTTTTCCAGGCCTCGCGGCAGCTAAGTGTGGGATGAAAAAATTCGCAATAACGGCTAACGCATACAATACAGCACATGTGCCTAACGCTAAGATTAAGTTAATATCGGAAAGCATTCCTCCGACAACCGATCCCACTAAAATGGCTGCGATTGTTGAAGCCTCCATAACGCCATTGGCCTTAACAAGGTTATCTCCACCAGTGAGCTCACCTAAAATACCGTATTTAGCTGGTGAATATGAAGCAGCACCGATTCCCACTAACCCATAGCAAAGGAATGGGTTTAGGCCAAAACAAATCCCTAATGCCCCAATAAACTTAAAGATGTTAGAAAACAACATCACTCGGCCCTTTGAGAACCTATCTGCAATTTGCCCAACAAATGGCGCTAAAACGATGTAAGTGAAAACAAACACCATTTGTAAGATAGGATGACTCCATTCAGGATAAAACTCGGCTTTAAGTTGGGCTAATATGGCAAATAATAAAGCATTATCTGCAAATGCAGAAAGAAACTGTGAAGCAAGTACAGCTTTCATTCCTCTGCTCATTAACGGTACATTGGACGCATTCTCTTGCATATTATTCATCCTTTAATGCCATTTGCTTTAATGTGACAAAATCCGTTTTACCACTACCTAGTACTGGCAATTCTTTAACAAAACGAATATCACGTGGAACCGCTAACTCGGTTAACCCTTTGCTCTTGGCTGCGCTGGATAATGCGCTACGGTCCAATTCTTTATCTGTTGTGAACAAGACAAGCGCTTCACCTTTACTGCTATCTGGCTTTGTAACCACACCATGATTTGCATTAGGAGAAAGAGATGCCACCATTTGCTCAATACTTTCGAGAGAAACCATTTCACCCGCAAGTTTAGCAAAACGTTTAACACGGCCTTTTATCGTACAGAAATTTTTATGATCTAATTCAACGATATCACCTGTGTCATACCAACCTTCCTCTATTTCACCTTGTGCATTTTCAGCTCGCGGTGTTTCAAGCACCCCTGGCGCTTCCACACGCAAATACCCTTTCATGATATTTGGGCCTTTAAGCTGTAATTTACCACCTTGTTCAATACCAGAAATGGGGATAATTCGCGCTTCCATTTCGGGTAAAATTTGCCCTACAGAACCTTCTTTAGCGGCCATTGGCACATTAATTGAAACGATAGGTGCACACTCAGTTACCCCATAGCCTTCAAGAATTCGGATGCCAAATTTATCAAACCAGATTTTTTTGGTTTTATCTGATAATTTTTCTGCGCCCGCAACCACATAACGCAAACGTGCAAAATCATACTGATGAGCAAATCGTGCGTAGTTACCTAAAAAGGTTGATGTTCCAAATAATACCGTACAGTTTTTGTCATAGACTAATTCAGGAATGATCCGGTAATGTAATGGGCTTGGATAAAGGAAAACTCGGCTACCTGAAAATAGAGGGATAAATAAGCCAACCGTCAAACCAAATGCGTGAAATAATGGAAGTGACGACATAAAACGGTCACGAGGTGTAAAATCAGCGATCGTTTTAATTTGCTCTACGTTTGCCATCAAGCTGGCATGGCTGTGGACAACACCTTTCGGTGTACCTTCCGAGCCGGATGTGAATAAAACAATCGCTTCATCGGACGGTTTTCGGGGAATAATGGCTTTTTTAGGATTAAATAAGTGCTTAATAATCCATATTTTATCTTGCCATGTTACCGTGTCTTTTAAATCTTCAAGGTAAATCCAACTTGCTTCTGGCACTTGTTCTGGAATATGCGTTAAGTTGCCTTTTTCCAAAAATTGGCGGGAAGTAAAGACCACTTTCGCTGCTGAAGCTTTTAAAGCGTTACTAATACCGTGACTGCCAGCAGTGTAATTAAGCATGGCAGGTACTCGGCCTCTCATTAAAGCGCCAAAAATCGCGGCTGCGGTGACTGTCGCATTTGGCAATAATAGGCCAACTCTTTCATTTTCATGAGTATAACGTTCAATAATACGACCAACCCCTAAGGTTTTTTTCAATAGAGATTGATATGAATCCTCTTTAAATGCGATGTCTTCAATACAAGGCGTGCGACGCCCAAAAAACTGAACACTTTGAATAAATTCTTCAACTAATGTGACTTGTGGTAAACAAGACATACGTGCGGACTTCATGATTTGGTACAGATTTTCACCAGCCAGAACACGACGCTCTACCGCTCTAGGAGCTTCTGGCATTGGAATTTCTTGTGCTGGCAAGATATGCAATGTGATCTTCGGGAACCATTTTAATGGAAAAATTCCTTTCAGCCGCCCAAAATGGCTATATTGTGCACCTTCTATACGAATAGGAACAACTTTTGCTTCTGACTTTGCTGCCACAAAAGCCGCTCCTTCGTATATTTTCATTAAAGAGCCATGAACCGAAATTCGGCCTTCTGGGAAAATAACTATTGGGCGCCCTTTTTCTACCTCTTTAACTAGATGACGAATACCTAGAGGGTTGGCAGGATCAAGAGGGACAATATCCGCATAGGGCTTAAGGCGCTTCACCATTTTCGGTGTGGCAAATGTTGAATAAACAGCAAATACAGGTTTGACAGGCAAAAAAAGTGCGATTAATACACCATCTAGGAAAGAAACATGATTGGGCGTAATTAAGCATTTATCTTGATTAAATTCTTTCGCGTCGCCAATAACTTGTACGCGAAACAAAAATTTAAGTACTGTTTTGACTATCTTTGCCAACATAATGAGTCCCTATACTATGATTATATTTTTATATATTAGTGTGATACGACTATACCTTTAGTGACTTCTATCTTACTGAGCTACTCCCTTTACTCTAATTAGTATATTCCGAAAACACCGCTGGCTTATCACTCATGAGTTTAAGTTAAATCATTAAGTTGTACGATGATGTCGTCGACAGGCTGAGCCGCATCAATAATATGATGTGCTGTCGCACGGTAGATAGGCTCCCTTTGTTGCATCACTTCTTCAATTTCTTCAACTAAAGATTTTCCTGTCAAACTTGGTCGCTGATCCGCTTGCGGTTCCGCAGCAAGGCGTTTTGCTAAAACTTCAGGGTGGGTATTTAAGTAAATCACGGTGCCGTTATTACGCATAATTTGCTGATTTTCTTCTGCAAGAACAAGCCCCCCACCAGTTGAAACAATCATATCGCTTTGCGTAATCGACTTAAGGACGTCAGTCTCTAGCTGGCGAAAGTAATCCCACCCGTGCTGTTCAACAATTTCTGCGATACTTTTTCCCGCTTTTTCTAAAATCAATTTATCTGTATCAACAAATTGATAACCTTTAGATTCTGCAAATTTTTTACCAATTGTGGTTTTACCCGAACCTCTTGGACCGATAATGTAAAACATTAAATTTCATCCCATCATCATAAATACTAAGCAATACCGATTACAAATTTGCTTATGATAAACTGCCTAATTTGGCAAATAAAAAAAGAAAGCCACACAAGTGTGGCTATCTCATCATTTTTACTCATTATGGACGACTTAAAAAGTCACCATACCCGATCCATTTGTACGTTGTTAGTGCATCTAACCCCATAGGGCCACGTGAATGTAATTTTTGCGTACTCACTGCGACCTCTGCACCTAAACCAAACTGCCCACCATCGGTAAAGCGAGTGCTTGCATTAACATATACCGCGGCTGAATCTACACATTGAACGAAATAGCCAGCTTGGTGAATAGATTCTGTCAAGATAGCATCAGAATGAGCTGTACCATAATGACGAATATGGTCGATAGCAGCGTCAATATCGTCAACAATGTCTACGTTAAGATCCAGTGAGAGCCACTCATCGACAAGGTTTTCAGGTTTTACATCAACAACTTTAGCTGGACCTTGTTTTAGCAATGGAAGCGCTTTTTCACTCGCATGTAATGTGACTTGTTGTTGTGCCATTTTTTCACTTAAAAACGGCAGAAATTCATTCGCAATCTCTTTATGAACTAATAATGTTTCCAGTGAATTACAAGCGCTTGGACGCTGAACTTTTGCATTAATAATCACGTTAATGGCTTTATTAAAATCTACCGATTTATCAACAAATGTATGGCAAACACCAATTCCCCCGGTAATTACTGGGATCGTTGATTGCTCACGACATAATTTATGTAAACCCGCACCGCCTCGAGGGATTAGCATATCCACGTAGCGATCTAATTTGAGTAATTGCGCAACTAATTCACGGTCAGGGTTATTAATAGCCTGTACTGCATCTGCTGGCAAGCCGCTATTTTCCAATGCTTTTTGAATAACTTCCACCACTGCAAGGTTAGTATGGTGTGTCTCTTTCCCGCCACGTAAAATGACCGCATTACCTGTCTTTAAACATAACGAAGCCACATCAACGGTGACATTAGGGCGGGCTTCATAAATGACACCGACAACCCCCAATGGGACACGGCGGCGCTGTAAATTTAAGCCGCTATCCAATTGGCTTCCATCAATGATTTGCCCAACAGGATCAGCTAATTGGCATACTTTTCTGACGTCATCAGCAATACTTTTTAAACGCTCTGGCGTCAGCAATAAGCGGTCTTGTAACGCCTCAGTCATACCGCTTGCTTTTGCCTGCGCCATGTCTTTTTGATTCGCTGCAAGTATAACTGCATTGTCTTGTTCTAGTAGATCAGCAATCTGTAATAGTGCTGCATTTTTTTGTTTGGTACTTAACTGAGCTAATTGCCATGAAGCAACCCTTGCAGCCTTACCCATTGTCTCTAACATAATTAACTCACTATCATATCATCACGATGAACAGCCACAGAACCGTGTTCATAGCCAAGTATTTTGCTGATCTCTTGTGAATGGTGCCCAGCAATCATTCTAAGTGCATCACTGTTATAGTGGCTGACCCCATGAGCAAGATCTTTCCCTGCCATATTACGAATACGGATCACTGCGCCTCGGGAGAAATCGCCTTCAATCTTCTTAATACCTTTTGGCAATAATGAACTGCCTTTTTCCATAATTGCCAGTTGTGCACCATCATCAATGTACACATCCCCAGCTGCTGGAGCACCGAAAATCCAACGTTTACGATTTTCCATTGGATTTTTTTGCCCATAAAAACGGGTACCAACTGGAAGATTTTCAATAACCGCATTAATAACATCAGGTTTATTGCCTGCTGCAATGATAACATCAATTCCTGCGCGGCCCGCGACATCTGCTGCTTGTAATTTAGTTGCCATTCCACCGGTTCCTAACCCGCTAACGCTTCCCCCCGCCATTTCACGAAGTTCATCATTGATACCATACACTTCAGGGATCAATTTTGCATTTGGATTACTGCGTGGATCAGCATCATATAAGCCTTCGATATCTGTCAATAATAGCAGTTTATCTGCATCGCCAAGAATCGCGGCCAAAGCGGATAGATTGTCATTATCACCGACTTTGATTTCTGCGGTAGCCACAGCATCATTTTCATTGATAACTGGAATGATTCCGTTATCTAGCAGTGCTTGCAAGGTATCTCGTGCATTTAAGAAACGTTCTCTGTCTTCTAAATCGGCTCGTGTCAGTAACATTTGCCCGATATGAATGCCATAAATGGAGAATAACCGTTCCCATAACTGGATTAAACGACTTTGACCGACCGCCGCAAGCAACTGTTTAGATGCTATGGTAGCCGGCAGTTCGGGGTAATTTAAGTGTTCGCGACCTGCGGCAATTGCCCCAGAAGTCACAATAATAATACGATGCCCTTTTTCATATTGCTGCGCGCACTGCCTAACCAGCTCAACAATATGAGCTTGATTTAAACGGCGCGAGCCCCCTGTTAATACACTGGTCCCTAATTTAACTACCAGCGTCTGGCTATTTTTCATCATTTTTCTGCCATTAGGATTAATAAACCAAAAAGTAGGTATCATTTTTATCAGGAGAAGCGCGTTATGCCAACAGGCATAACGCAAAATTCAACAAAAGTTGGTTTAAAACAAATTTATGCGCTTAATTCCAGTTTTAATTCTGTCATTAGCGGGGAGGGAAAGAGGCTTAACTCAAGTTCAGATAGTTGTTTTGCAAGGGCTTGGTGAAAAGACACTAAATTTTGCTCTGTCGCCTCAATGGTTGGTGCATCTTTTAATGCTTTGACTTGCCAACTACCATGGCTGTTGTATAGGCCCAAATGATAAGTAAATTCAAACCCCTTATCAGTTGCAACCAATTTTAGCCACCACCCCCAAAATTCACGTTTTTCTGGGGCAATATTTGCATTCACGCAAACAACGAGACTATCGAATATATAACAGCCATTTAAACATTGTTTTTCACGTAAATAAGGTCCTATCGAAGCAAACTTCTTTAAATACTTTCCATTTGAGTAATCAGTCGGTAAAGCCATGTTAAGGATCTCCTTCTTGGGAAGGCACCTTTTTAACAAATGGGAAAAAATAAGCAAGTTATTAAATAAAATTAAAGTATTTTTGCTTTTAACCAATTAGTAGTTTCACTTAGCGCCTTTTCAAAATTAGCAAAAACGGGCTGGCTTGGTAGCATTATCGTGTCAGCATCCATCGATGAACGTCGAATTAAATCAGACTCTGCTTTGGGGCTGTAAATATCATCTTTAAGACTAACCGATAGCATTGGAACCTTACTGCGCCGCCCCAAAAGCCCTTGATTTTTAAGTGAATAACAACTTAATTCATGACGTAAAGCAGAACCATCAACTTGATAAATACCCAAACGACTGGCGAATACATCCAAAACCATCCGAGGAATATCTTGCTGATATTTCTCTTCATGCAATAAACTGTGGACAATTGGCCCTATGACAGCGACTGCTTTAATCTTATCAGGGCACATATAAGCTAATCTTAACGCTATATTTGCGCCAAAACGCATACCAACGATGCCAAAACGCGTATGATCAATCCAAGCGATATCCCCAAGCTGGCGAACGATTTGCTCATGTAAGGTGCTCGTTTCCTGCGTAAGCTTGTGTTTAACCGAATAACCAATTGACGGCATATCCAGTGTTAGCATCGCAATACCGAGTGGTTCGAGGTAGTCGCGAAAATAGCGACAGAAATCAATCTGTAAGCTATCTAACATGCCACAGATCATCACTGTCGGATAAGGCCCTTGCCCCTGTGAAGGAATATGTAAAAAACCGCAGACTTCTTTCCCACCATCAACTTTGAAAGGAATTTTCTTTAGGCGATATTGAGAAAATTTTGCGGCACTATCATAAGCTTTGCAAGCCAGCAAAATAGCTTGGTCAGCCAGCTCGTCACCTTTAATAAAAGGATAAGCGGCAATGCTGTACAAATTAGCAGAACGTAACCAAGCCTCCCCTGCCTCTGCACCTTTTTCAAATTCTAATGCTTTTTGCTGCCAACGCATGGCTTGCTGGGACCATTCGAAACACCAGTTTCCACGACGGTTGCCAATGACCGTATCCAACAAGTTATCATTGCTACGCTCAGCATCTGAGATAGCAATACGACTTAGTACTTCTTCAATTTCTAAGGCGTCTATTCCTCGCCAAATCCACATTAAGCGATTAATCATACGATACCAACCCGCATGATGGGAGCCACTTAACACACTGTGTTCTTTAATTTGAGAAATTGTTTGAGATGAATAAGAGACTAATGTTGATGTTTCAACTTGTCTGACTTTAGGTTTGAAAAGTTTTTCTGAAAGGTTTTGCTGAGTCATCCCTATTTCCTTGTCGATCAGAGTTGAATTTGGCCAAAAATAAAGGGAATGCAAAAATGCACTCCCCAAATTATATCGTGTTTAGCTCAAAAATTTTAGGTATTAATGTGTTTTTGCAATCAATAAAACCTATAACGCTTTATAATTACAATGTTTTCACCTAAAACGCTCATGAAAAACAGATTTATTTATCTTGTTCACACAATGGTTTAACAAAAACGACACCCATGTCCCATGGTTGTTCGATCCATGTGTCTTGTGGAATATCAACTACGTAGTCATCAACTAATGGACGGCCTGCAGGTTTTGCAAAGATGGTGACAAAATGTGCTTTAGGGTACATGTTACGGATAGCTTGAGCTGTGCCGCCTGTATCGACTAAATCATCGATGACAATATAGCCTTCACCATCACCTTCTGCACGTTTAATCACGGTTAATTCGCGCTGGTTATTATGGTCATAGCTAGAAATACAAACGGTATCAACGTTACGAATACCAAGTTCGCGTGCAAGCAGTGCTCCAGGAACAAGGCCACCACGGCTAACCGCGATAATACCGGTCCATTGCTCTACTGGTAATAAACGTTGTGCGAGTTTACGGGCATGTATTTGCAACATATCCCACGTTACGACATATTTTTCGCTCATAAAATTCGGGTCCCGACTGCTGAGTAAATCTGAAAAGTGTCTTGCGGAAAAAAGGTTGCGCGAGATTATAGTGATTTGGCCGGTTAAAAACCAGTAAAAAGCACCATTCGCCATTAATTATTATCATTTACACTGTCCATTGCTCAAAAGAAAGTGTTATCCTGAGTTTATAAAAGAGGCAGCCTTTAATTCGAAACTTCAGGCTGTTAGGTCATAATTACAGCAATATTCCTTTTAAAATTGAAGCTGAAATTAACGTTGGTTGCCAATCAGCTCCTACTGGGTTATTCAGGATATTATCCCTAAATAGTTCAATTTGTAGCTAGGCGGCAAATGAGTAAATCCTAGGAGCATACATAAGTATGTGACTGGGATTTATGAATGAAGCCAACAACGCTACAGATTGAAATATAAAGGGAAAATAAAAGGAGAGAGACGTGTCTGAGCTAGCTACATTATCCCCCCAACCGCTATGGGATATCTTCGCTAAAATCTGTTCTATCCCACACCCTTCGTATCACGAAGAAGCCTTAGCCGCGCATATTGTTGATTGGTCAAAACAAAAAGGCTTTCACGTTGAACGTGATGAAGTAGGCAATATTCTGATCCGTAAACCTGCTACGCCTGGTTATGAAAACCGTAAAGGTGTTGTTTTACAAGCTCACTTGGACATGGTGCCACAAAAAAATAACGACACGGTACATGACTTTAAAACAGATCCAATTCGTCCCTATGTTAATGGTGAGTGGGTTACTGCTGAAGGCACCACTTTAGGTGCTGATAACGGCATTGGCTTAGCTTCTGCTTTGGCTGTTCTTGCTGACGATAGCGTTGAGCATGGGCCAATGGAAGTTCTCCTGACCATGACCGAAGAAGCCGGTATGGAAGGTGCTTTTGGCTTGAAAGCAGGCTGGTTACAAGCAGATATTTTGATAAACACCGACTCCGAAGAAGAAGGTGAAATTTACATGGGTTGCGCTGGTGGTGTTGATTTTACAACCACGTTTGACCTGACTCGTGAAGCATTACCACAAGGCTATAAAACCTTCACAATGACCCTAAAAGGCCTAAAAGGTGGTCACTCCGGTGGTGATGTACATTTAGGTTTAGGTAATGCCAATAAGCTGTTAGCTCGTTTTCTAGCAGGGCACGCAGAAGATTTAAGCCTAAAATTATTAGATTTTAGAGGGGGTACTGTTCGCAATGCGATTCCTCGTGAAGCCTATGCCATTATTGCTGTTCCAGCAGACAAAGTTGCTGAATTAACGGCACTGAGAACGCGCTATGAAGATATTCTGAAAAATGAATTAGCTGTTGTTGAGCCTAACCTTGTTCTGCTACTTGACGAAACGCAAAGTGAGCTAAAAGCCCTTTCTGATGATTGCCAAAAGCGTTTTGTTTTCTTCTTAAATGCAGCACCGAACGGTGTAATTCGCATGAGCGACGTGGCTATTGGCGTGGTTGAAACGTCACTTAATGAAGGTGTGGTACGCCTAACTGAAGATAAAGCAGAAATTATCTTCCTTGTTCGCTCACTTATCGATAGCGGCAAGAACTACGTTGTTAACATGCTGACATCTATCAGTAAATTAGCACAAGCCCAATATCGAGCAGAAGGCAGTTACCCTGGTTGGCAGCCCGATGCAGACTCACCAGTGATGCATTTAGTCAGTGATACCTACAACAAACTATTCGGTAAAATTCCTAATGTGATGGTGATCCACGCAGGCCTTGAGTGTGGCTTATTCAAAAAGCCTTACCCAGACATGGATATGGTTTCAATTGGGCCAACTATTCGTGGTGCGCACTCCCCTGATGAGCGTGTGCATATTGCAAGCGTTGGTGAGTATTGGAAATTATTAACTGCGGTTTTAAAAGCAATTCCAGTTAAAGAATAAACAACTAATTAATTGTAAATCAAACACCTATCATACGATGGGTGTTTTTTATAATTCAAGTAATAATTGCCGTTCAAGCTGAGGACTTTGCAGCATCACATGCAAACCAACTAACCGAACGCCACGCCCTAAGCGGCGGTTATCCCAAGCTTTTTTCGCTATTTGTACCAAATCTTGTTTATTGAGAACTGGATATACATGTTCTTGTGTCGTTTGCTGAAAGTCTGCAAATTTAAATTTTACACCTTGGCGAGCAATACGAAGGTCAGGCTTTACCTTTGCTAAACGCAGTTGGAGTTCATCGTATAATTTATCCAACAACGGCAAGCAATCTTCCCATTGATAGATATCTTCTGTAAGTGTACGTTCAACTCCTACCGATTTCCTAAGCCTATCAGGGTTAATCGCACGTTCATCGATACCATGGCAACGCTCCCAAAGTACCTGCCCAAATTTCCCCATGCTTTTAATCAACGCAACTACATCATATTTTTGAACATCGGCACAAGTCACCAACCCCATATCCGCTAATTTTTGGGCTGTTACCTTACCCACTCCTGGTATTTTTTTTAGCGGCAATTTAAGAACGAATTGATCGATATCTTGTGGTGTGATCACGAATTGGCCATTCGGTTTGTTCATATCGGAAGCAATCTTTGCCAAAAATTTTATTGGAGCGATCCCCGCTGAAGCAGTGAGCTGTAATTCATCAAAGATTTGCTTACGGATAGCCTCAGCAATTAACGTTGCAGAGCCGTGTAATTGCGTACAATCCGTAACATCCAAATAAGCCTCATCAAGAGAAAGCGGTTCTATGAGGTCTGTGTAACGCGCAAATATTTTTCGAATATGAAGAGAGGTTTCTTTATAAAGTGCCATATGCCCAGGAACCACTTTCAAGTGAGGGCAAAGCCTAAGTGCAATCGCTGTAGACATCGCACTATGAACACCGTAGCGACGTGCTTCATAATTTGCAGTACTAATCACTCCTCGGCGATCTGCGCTACCTCCCACCGCAATAGGTACATTGCGAAGGCTTGGGTCGTCACGCATCTCGATGGCGGCATAAAAGCAGTCCATATCAATATGAATAATTTTACGCACGAGTATACCCTAACAATCAATCAACTGTTTAAATATACAGTATCTTTAATAGCCATGCAATTATTATCAGACCACCATAAATGGATGAATAACAAGCTAACTTAATGATAACTAGGTAATTCATCATATTGCAATAATCATCTGCCAATCTATCCAATAAAGATTTTATTTAAAGTTTGTCTTAAAAATAAGTGTTAATACTTACTTTTAAACAAAAAAGTAATAAAAAGAGTTGTTTTACCAACGACAATACCTTGAAAAACTATTTATGGATCATCTCTATGGCAATTACATCAACATCAAAATATTTTAAATTTATGGCAACTCTCATAATACTGTTTGCTAGCCAAACCGTTTTTGCACTATCCCCTAAAATTGTTGCTCACCGTGCAGGAACGGCTGATGCACCAGAAAATACAATTTATGCAATTGATTTAGCGAAGAAAAATAATGCTGATGCTATTTGGCTTACCGCTCAGTTAAGTAAAGATAATCAACTCGTTTTATATCGTCCAAGTGACTTAAGCTCACTTACAGACCATGAAGGTCCTGTATGCCCTGCAACTTAACCGTATAAATGCTGCATATAAATACAATATAAAAAATAACCTGCAACTACCTATGCAAGATACTACTATTAGTAGACTAGAAACTATTTTAAAAAAATACCCTGATACGACTTTTTATATTGATTTAAAATCACCTGATGCAGACCCTAATATCCAAGCACAAGCTATCCTTGCATTACTAGATAAAACTAATTCATTTAGCCGAGTACGTTTTTATTCCACTAATGATGAATTTTTAAAAGCGCTAAAATCCCTTTCATCAAAAATTTCACTATTTGAAAGCCGTGATGAAACTCGGACTATGTTGGCAAATATCGTGATGAACCATCAATGCTCAATAGAAAATGACAAAACCACCACTCGTTGGTATGGCTTTGAGCTACATCGTAAAGTTGAAGTAGTTGAAAAATATACATTAGGTGAGGCACGCTCACCAGCTACCCTTTCATGGGATAAAGAGTCCATCGACTGTTTTAGAAAAAATGGTAATGCCTATATCATTGTCTTTGGTGTTAATAATGACAGTGACTACCAACTCGCAAAAGAAATTGGTGTTGATGCTGTAATGGTTGATTCCCCAAAAGCATTTAAAAAATAATCTAATAACATCTCCTAAGCTATTATTACTTTAATAATAGCTTAGGAATTAAATCACATCTTAAAAACATTCTTTTCATCAATTAATAATAATTGTTCTTAATTTACCGCTATAGAAAACTTGATATATTTAATCCGTCACAAAAATTCTATTTAAAATAATTTAAAAAAGGTTTTATATGTCAAATATTGGAACAATGATTGTCGAGAATTATTGGAATGAAACATTAAGGAAAGTTGAAATACATTATCATAATAGTGATAACCCCTATGATAATGTGTTTATATTTTATAATCTAGCACATGCCACATCTAGCTCTAACGAAAATTCATTCCCTTACTCAACAACAGGTAAAAGTGCTTGGAAAGCTAAAATTACTACGAAAAGTAATGAACTGTGGAGTAGTGGTGATTTTTTACCTTGCCAAATTAACAACAATGATAATGGAAAGGTCACGATTAGATTTGATGGTGAGACAAAAAGCATGCATGTTAATTACCCTGTCTCTGTTTCATGTGCTAAGAAAATGCAATTAATTTAGACTGTATAACGGGAAAGTAATATTTGGAGATGTCTAATAACTATATTTAGACATCTCCGGCTCATTACTAGTTATAGAACCGTTAAATATTACTATTCAAATAATACGATTTTTATCCAGTATTTTTTGGCGGGCTTCTTCACGTGCCATACGCTTTTTACGTGCATCGCAAGGCTCAGGGCAATCACACACTTTATCAACACCAATACTGCTTAACCCGCCGCAGCTACCTTGGATACTCTTACGCTTAATAATATATCCAAGTGACATGCCTAAAAAGGCCAGCAAAAACAGTACAAAGGCTGCAATAAAAACATTTAGCATCTTTTATCCTCCCACAACTACTGTTTTTTAGTTAAAAATGGTTCGAATGCCTTAGTATAACGCTCTTCAAAACCTTTATCTGTCTTAACAATCATAAAAACAGGAATATTCATTTTTTCAGCTAAATCAAAGCCAACTTCAGGCCCTAAAACATTTAGCCCCGTAGATAGGCCATCAGCACTCATACAATTTTCTGCAATCACCGTAATAGAAACTAAATTATGAGTGATTGGCTTGCCTGTTTTTGGGTCAATGGTATGAGAAAAACGAACGCCATCTTGCTCGAAATAATTACGGTAATCTCCTGATGTAGCGATAGAACGGTCACCTGGTTCAATAATCTCTTGTGCTGTTTGGCTTACCCCATCCGCTACAGGTTTTTCTATTGCAATACGCCATGGTACTTCTTTACCATTTGTTCCTTTCGTACGCACTTCACCACCAATATCAACCATATAATTATTGATATCCAATGATTCTAAATATTCAGCAACAACGTCGACACCATAACCTTTAGCAATTGAGGAAAGGTCGACGTACAGCTCAGGGATCGTTTTAATTAGGTTATTATCCTGAACCGAGAGTTTCTCGATACCAGTCCAGGCTCTACGCTTAGCCAACTCTTCATCAGAAGGCGCTTTAGTCACTCTTCCTTCAGGGCCAAAACCCCATAAATTAACTAAAGGCCCAACCGTTACATCTAATGAACCATTAGTAAGCTTATTAATTTCAATGGCTTTTTTAACCACAGTTGCGGTTGCTGCAGAAACTGGGAACGGCGTATTCACTTCTTTAAATTGATTAAAACGACTTAATTCTGAATCTGGGCGATATGTTGACATTTGGTCGTTAACTTCCTCCAAACGTTTATCTATTTCGGCTTGAATGACTTCAGGCTTTGGCTCCGAAGAATCTGTAACATATTTAACCGAATAGTACGTCCCCATCGTTTGCCCCTGAAGATTCTGTTGTTCAGGTCCACCACAGGCAGTAAGAAACAGAGCTGCAACAAATAGCAGTATTGGGGTATAGATTCTTTTACTTAGCATAATTTTCTCCGCGTCAATCATGAGCGCATTTTGTTAAGGCCGCCCAGACTATTAACACACTTTACATCGTCACCCATGCAGAGAATGTTCCAGTCAAAATAATTATAAATCTACCTATTAAGCGCTAACTAATTAGCACTTAATAGATTTACTAAAATCACAAAGAGGGAAAATATTTTCCCTCTTTAAAGTGTTACTGTCTACTGACTTTGATAAGTCTAATAAAATCAGCTAAGTTGCTTAACCACCGAAGTCATCCAACAGGATATTTTCATCTTCAACACCGAGGTCTTTCAACATTTTAATCACAGCAGCATTCATCATTGGAGGTCCACACATATAGAACTCACAATCTTCTGGCGCTGGATGGTCTTTTAAGTAGTTTTCATATAAGACATTATGGATGAAACCTGTATAACCATCCCAATTATCTTCAGGCATAGGGTCTGAAAGCGCGACATGCCATGTAAAGTTTTCATGTTCTGCGGCAAGTTGGTCAAAATCTTCAGTGTAGAACATTTCACGGACTGAACGCGCACCATACCAGAAACTGATCTTACGTTTAGAATCCAAACGACGCAGTTGGTCAAATATGTGAGAACGCATTGGCGCCATTCCCGCACCACCACCGATAAACACCATTTCTGCTTCCGTTTCTTTAGCAAAGAATTCACCAAACGGCCCAGAAATAGTGACTTTATCCCCTGGCTTTAATGACCAAATATAAGAAGACATGATCCCCGGTGGGACATCTGGATTACGAGGTGGTGGCGTAGCAATACGCACGTTTAGCATGATAATGCCATACTCTTCCGGGTAGTTTGCCATCGAATAGGCGCGAACAGTTGGCTCTTTAACCTCAGACACATAACGGAACAGGTTAAATTTATCCCAATCTTCGCGGTACTCTTCTGGTACATCAAAATCTTCGTATTTGACAACATGTGCCGGACATTCAATCTGAATAAAACCACCCGCACGGAAAGGAACTACCTCTCCTTCTGGAATTTTCAGTTTAAGCTCTTTAATGAAAGTGGCTTTGTTATCATTAGAAATAACTTCACACTCCCATTTTTTCACACCAAAAATTTCTTCTGGAAGCTCAATTTTTAAATCTTGCTTAACGTTGACCTGACACGCTAATCGGCAGCCTTCTTTTGCTTCACGTTTGTTGATGTGTGAAAGCTCAGTTGGCAGAATATCACCACCGCCTTCTTTGATTTTCACACGGCACTGACCACAAGAGCCACCGCCGCCACATGCTGATGAAACAAAAATACCTTGGTTTGATAGCATGCCTAACAGTTTGTCGCCCGCCGGAGCTTCAAAACTTTTGTCTGGATCGCCATTAACTTCAACTTTGATGTTCCCTGTATTGACTAGCTTGGATTTAGCAAACAGGATTAAACCTGTCAGCACCAAGACAATCAGGGTAAACATCACGACACCTAAAATAATAATTTCCATGAATTCTTCTCGCCTTTATAGCTGCACACCGGAGAAGGACATAAAGCCCAATGCCATTAAACCGGTTGTCACAAAGGTGATACCTAACCCTTTTAGACCCGATGGAATATCTGAGTACTTCATCTTCTCACGGATAGCCGCCAGCAATACGATTGCGAGCATCCAGCCGATCCCCGAACCGAACCCATACACAATCGATTCGCTAAAGTTATAATCACGCTGAGCCATGAAAGAAACACCACCGAAAATGGCACAGTTAACGGTAATCAATGGCAAAAAGATACCTAACGCGTTATACAGTGACGGGAAGTAGCGGTCTAAAATCATTTCAAGAATCTGAACTAACGCGGCAATAACACCGATAAAAGTGATGAAGTTCAAGAAGGATAAATCGATACCTTCGGCAATCGCACCATCACGTAACACCAAGTTGTATACTAAGTTATTGGCTGGGACAGAGATCCCCAGAACTACCGTTACAGCGATACCCAGTCCAAAAGCGGTTTTTACATTCTTCGACACCGCAAGGAAAGTACACATTCCCAAGAAAAACGCTAATGCCATATTTTCAATAAAAATGGCTTTAACAAACAGGCTAATATAGTGTTCCATGTGATTAGTCCTTCTCTACCTGAGCTGGTTTCAGAGTACGTAGTCCCCAAATCAGCATACCAATGATAAAGAATGCACTTGGCGCGAGGAGGAACAAGCCATTTGGCATGTACCAACCACCGGTTTGTAGTGATTCAAAAACTGTGATACCAAACAATTTGCCGGAACCAAATAACTCACGGAAAAAGCCGACTAAAACAAGGATCACACCATAACCAAGACCGTTACCAATACCGTCCATGAAGCTTTCAATTGGTGGTGCTTTCATTGCGTAAGCTTCAGCACGTCCCATGACGATACAGTTAGTAATAATCAAGCCAACAAATACAGAAAGTTGTTTTGATATTTCATAGGCGTATGCACGTAAAATTTGGTCAACGACAATAACTAAAGACGCAATAATCGCCATTTGAACAATAATACGCACACTGCTCGGAATATAGTTCCTGATAAGTGAGATAAAGAAGTTAGAAAAAGCCGTTACTAAGGTTACAGCAATCGTCATAACGAGTGCGGTTTCTAACTTCGTTGTCACTGCAAGTGCAGAACAAACCCCTAATACCTGTAAAGCAATTGGGTTGTTATCAAATAGCGGCCCAAGTAGGACGCGTTTTACTTCTTTTGAATCAGCCATTATTCAGCGCTCCTTCACGTACTTTTTTCAGGAACGGACCAAAACCGTTATCCCCTAACCAGAAATCAAACATATGTTGGATCCCGTTCGATGTTAGAGTCGCACCTGAAAGGCCGTCGATACCGTATGGGTTATCTGTAGCACCACCGCGCACGATTTTAATTGCCGGAACCCCCTGTTCATTGAACAGCTTTTTACCTGGCCATTGTGCTTTCCACTGAGGGTTATCAACCTCACCACCCAGCCCTGGTGTTTCACCATGTGCGTAGTAAGTAATACCACGAGAGGTAACACCATCTACATCTACCGCAATAAAGGCATACATGACAGACCACAAACCAGAACCGTAAACAGGTAAAATAATTTGTGATACTTTTCCTGCTTCATCTTTAACCAAATAGATTTCAGCGCTATTTGCACGACGGCGGATTTTTGCAATATCCTCTGCAGGAGAGAGTGCAATACTCGTTTCTTCACTACGTAACTCGTTATTTAAGTCATAACGGCTAGTGCTATCAGATAATTCATTAGTTTTAAAATTCAAAAGTTTAGGTTCGATGCGATCCTTATACACATTTTGAACTTCCTCAGCGGTCATTTTAGGCTGTAGCAACCCAGCAACACTTAAAATGTTACGTTGAGTATCTAACTGAATCTGTTCTTGCTGCTGTGGTTTTAAACCAACGGCAGCACCTGCGACGACAATAGAGCACACTAGACAAAGAATAAAAACAACTAGAAATGTTCTGCCGACGCTATCGTTATTAATTGGTTTTTCATTAGCCACGAGCTTTTCTCCGCTTAATATTTGCTTGAACGACCAGATAGTCAAACAGAGGAGCAAACAGGTTGGCGAATAGGATCGCCAGCATCATCCCTTCTGGATAAGCTGGGTTAACAACCCTGATAAGAACACACATTACACCGATCAGAATGCCGTACGCCCATTTACCTTTGTCTGTGAATGAAGCTGATACCGGGTCTGTCGCCATAAAAATCATACCGAATGCGAAACCACCGAGTACCATGTGCCACCACCATGGCATAGCAAATAACGGGTTGGTATCAGAGCCAATGGCGTTGAATAGGTAGGACATTGCAATCATACCAACCATCACACCAGCGACAATGCGCCATGATGCAATACGGAAGAACATGATAAGAGCCCCACCAATAAACAGCATCAGAGTTGACACTTCACCAATTGAACCTGGCATATTACCTAAAAAGGCTTGCATCCAAGTAATAGGCTCATGAGTCACTGTGTTCATTAGCGCATGCTCACCACCTGTTGCCCATTGTGATAATGGTGTTGCACCAGAGAAGCCATCTGCAGCGGTCCAAACTAAGTCACCTGATATTTGAGCAGGATAAGCAAAGAATAAGAAAGCACGTCCAGCCAATGCCGGGTTTAAGAAGTTACGCCCAGTACCGCCAAAAATTTCTTTCGCAATAACAACCCCGAACGTGATACCTAATGCAGCCTGCCATAAAGGAATGGTTGGCGGCACAATTAAGGCAAATAGAATCGAGGTAATAAAGAAGCCTTCGTTTATTTCATGGCCGCGGATCATGGCGAATAACACTTCCCAGAAACCACCGACTAAGAAAACGACTGCATAAATAGGAAGGAAATACACTGCACCCAGCAGCATTTTACTTCCCCATCCAGCATCCATCGAAAGTGATGCGCCTAAAAACTGCGCTAAGCTATAATGCCAATCACTAGCTAGAACTTGCTGTAATTCAGCCCCGCTATATAATTGATGCAAAGCTGGGATGGCTTGGTTACCAACGTTATACATTCCCCAGAACATAGCTGGGAAAACCGCTAGCCACACCAATATCATCATACGTTTCAGGTCAATAGTATCCCTGACATGAGAACGCCCTTTTGTTACCGTACCCGGCGTGTAAAAAACAGTCGAAACTGCTTCAAATAACGCATAGTATTTTTCTAGCTTTCCACCGGGCTCAAAATGGTGCTCATACTTTTCAAATAAATTTTTCAGACCCATGGAATCACCCTTCTAGCTCAATCTTGGTCAGAACATCGCGTAGCACCGGACCATATTCATATTTCGCTGGGCAAACGTAGGTACATAAACCTAAATCTTCTTCGTCCAACTCTAAACAGCCCAATTCTTGTGATGAGTCAGTGTCTCCAGCAAGGAGATCGCGCAATAAATGAGTGACCATGATATCGAGAGGCATGACTCGCTCGTAGTTACCAATTGGCACCATCGAACGCTCGCCACCGTTCATTGTCGTTGTAAAATTAAAACGTTTATTTTTCAGGAAATGCCCGATTGTGGTACGAGTAATCGTAAATTTATTAACACCAGGCATAATCCAGCCAAATAACTCTTTATTGCGACCTTCGGCTAACACTGAGACTTGATTATGAAAACGACCAAGATAGTGATGGGTATCATCGCATGTCACGCCCCAAAGGACTGAACCGGAAATAATACGATTTTCACCCGCTTTAAGCTGACCTTGTGTTAATTCATATAAATCAGCACCTAGGCGAGTACGCAGAAGACGAGGTTTTTCAACTTGTGGCCCTGCTAATGAAATCACGCGGTCTGTGTATAGGTGACCCGTAACAAATAGCTTACCAATAGCAATAACGTCTTGGTAATTAAGGCTCCAAACTTTTTTCTTAATACTCACAGGTTCTAAGAAATGAATATGAGTTCCCGCTAAACCAGCAGGATGCGGCCCTGCAAACTGAGTATAAGAAATTTGGTTATGTGCCGTATTCTTCGGTAAGTCTCCCTCTCCATGACACACATGGATTTTACCTTCTGTTAAACGACTTAGAACCAAAAGCCCATCGTTAAATGCTTGTTCTTGCTCTTTAATAATTAAAACAGGATCCGCTGCAAGTGGGTTAGTATCCATTGCAGTGACAAAAATAGCGATAGGTGAAGAACCCGGTTGTGGTGAACGGCTAAATGGACGCGTTCTTAAAGATGTCCACAGACCCGATTTGATCAAGTTATCTTCGACTTGTTGTTGCGTTAATGTTGATAGCTCATCACGAGTATAAGCTGCAAATGTTTCTTGTTCATCGCCATCAATTTCGATGACAACAGATTGAAGCACACGACGCTCACCACGATGAATAGCAACAATTTTACCGCAGGCTGGGCTTGTAAATAAAACCCCTGGATTCTTTTTATCTTCAAAAAGAACCTGTCCTTTAACTACACGCTCACCTTCTTTAACCAGCATCGAAGGACGCATTCCGACATATTCCTCACCTAGCACAGCTACGTGTTGAATTTTCGGGCCGTCTTCTATCACTTGGGCTGGCTCACCTGCGATAGGAAGGTTGAGGCCTTTTTTAATTTTAATCATAAGATCTGCACAAGTTTATCAGTTAAACCCTAAGCTAACGATTCAGCAATGAATGATAGCGACTCATTAAATAAAAAATAGCTCAAGTAATAGCCATCACTTAAGCAGGTATTCTCACATAATTGTTACTAAATTTTATCTTCTGCCACCCACAATTTTATCAGTTCCCACTCTCTATGTCCGGCTATAGAAGTGACATAGTTCAAGCAAATTGCATTAATATTTAAATTTTTCTGTTAACAATTCGGTATTATCGATATTTAAGCTCACATTTATCGATCATTGTTTATTATTTACACAATAAAGGTTCATTTAAAAACTATTAACAAACTATATTAATTTTCGATTTACTCGTCTAGAATGCATAAAATATGTACTCTTTTTGTTCAATAACATTTTCTTGATATGGCTTAGATATGAAATTAAGTAAATTTTTTAGTGCAATTTTTTTATTTGTACTCATATATTCTCCTGCTATTCAGGCGAGTAACTATTCATTTCTACTTAATAATAACGTATCGGATAGCTCAAACTCATCCATTTTTATTCAAATATTTAAGCAAGAAGGTTTATTAGAACTCTATCAAAAAACACCATCAGGAAAATATAAACTGTCGAAAACTTACCCAATTTGTAAGTTTTCAGGAGGGCTAGGTCCAAAAAAAATTGAAGGTGACCTGAAAAGCCCAGAAGGATTTTATCAAATTACAGCGGAACAGCTCAATCCTAATAGTCGGTATTACCGATCTATCAATATTGGTTTTCCTAATGAGTTTGATAAAGCGCAAGGCTATAGCGGTAGCTATCTTATGATCCACGGCAGTTGCGTTTCGGTGGGATGTTATGCCATGACCGATAAATATATGGGTGAGATTTACCAAACAGTAGAAACGGCCTTACTCAGCGGGCAGTCGGTCATTAATGTCAGCATTTACCCATTTAAAATGACAAATGAAAATATGCTGCGCTACCGTAATTCCAGCCATTATGCCTTCTGGAAGCAGCTACAACCCGCTTACGAGTATTTCAACCGCACAGGAAGGCCTGCCGAGGTGTCGGTCGCTTTAGGTAAATATGCGGTTATTGACCAAGCTGATACCCCAACAAAATTGTTAGGGTCTAAATCACAATATGCGCTCACCAAGATAGAATAAGACGAAATTACCAGGGTCAATTCGCTGCCAGTTTTCGTTACCCGTTAGTGGTTGCGTTGCGATAACAGAGACCACATCAGTGGGGGTCGTGCACTGCTCAAAATCGATTTCAATATCTTGGTCAAGTAATTTTGCTTTACCAAACGGTGCCTTACGCGTTAACCAATGTAAATTCGTCGAGCTAAAGGCCATCATATATTGCCCATCAGACAGCAACATATTAAATACCCCTTTATGACGTAATTGGTCAGCTAATGTCGCAATAAAACGGAACACGCTTTTCCAATTCGATGGCCTGCGTGGGTATTTTTCACTGAGTTGATGAAGTATCCAACAAAATGCCCATTCGCTATCAGTTTCACCTATTGGGCAATAACGTCCAGTTTTCAGTGTACGATACCCCTTTAACTGCCCATTATGTGCATAAGTCCAATTACGTCCCCATAGCTCACGAGTAAAGGGGTGAGTATTTGCTAACGACACATCCCCCCGATTTGCTTGGCGAATATGCGCAACAACACTTTCTGATTTAATCGGGTATTCCTGCACAAAACGAGCGACAGGTGATAAAAAACTGGGTTGAGGATCTTTAAATGTGCGACACCCGAGCCCCTCATAAAAGGTAATTCCCCAACCATCTTTATGTGGGCCTGTTTGGCCCCCTCGGGAAATTAACCCACTTAGGCTAAACGAAATATCGGTTGGAACATTGGCACTCATGCCAAGTAACTCGCACATTTAAAAGCTCCTGATCAATAATAACGTTACTTCACCATCTCTTTTTCGATTAACTGAATTAAGATATGAATAACTTTAATATGAATTTCTTGGATACGGTCGGCATACCCAAAGTGTGGAACACGAATTTCAATATCCGCGGTTCCAGCCATTTTCCCGCCATCTTTACCTGTTAGCGTGATGACTTTCATACCTTTTTCACGCGCAGCGGCAATCGCTTTAATAATGTTTCCTGAATTACCTGAGGTAGAAATTCCGAGTAAAACATCACCTTTCATGCCAACAGCTTCGATAAAGCGCGAAAAAACATACTCATAGCCGAAGTCATTACTCACACAAGATAAATGACTCACATCTGAAATAGCAATCGCAGGATAACCTGGGCGGTTTTCGCGATAACGCCCAGTTAATTCTTCAGCAAAATGCATTGCATCACAGTGAGAGCCCCCATTACCACAAGATAATACTTTGCCACCTGCTTTAAAAGAGTCAGCAAGTAGAACGGCAGCCTGTTGGATAGCATTAATATTGGCATCATCGCTAAGGAAATTCGATAACGTCTCGGCCGCTTCAGTCAGCTCGCCGCGGATTAAGTCTTGATACATGAGATTTCCTCTTAATTAAGAATACGTTACAGAAATTACGATTAATTTACATCCAAATTATCCTAAAAGAAAAATGGCGTTCCATGGCAAAACTCAGATAGATATCAGTAATTAATCTTTAATAGTCAGATTGTTGCACAGGGATAATTTTGTTTCTACTTTTGATTGTGCTGTCATGACCCTATCGACAAAATTCACCGTATCTCATAACCAATAACCTGACTTTTCAGAAAACAAATAAGACTAATTACTACGATAATTTCCTTTATATGACGTTTTTGTGAGCTAAGTTGTAATTAAGATGTAAATACATTGCTAATCCTTTATTAATAGGTATAGATTAAAGCAACAAACAGGTCAGACCTCTTACAAGTGGACAGGAGCTTAACTATGATCCTTCTCAGCATTGTGTTATTTCTCGCCTTAATCGGCGTACTTTGTTACCACAAAACCTCTTTAGTTTTTAGCTCAATATTATTATTGGCCTATACCGCGGTTATGGGGGTCATCAATATTTGGAGCTACTGGATGTTACTGCCAGTTGCCTTGGTTTTATTTCCTTTTGTCTTCACTCCCGTACGTCAATCGCTTTTCTCTATCCGCGCGATGAAAATGTTCCAAAAAGTCATGCCGCCAATGTCAAGTACAGAAAAAGAAGCCATTGACGCAGGGACAACGTGGTGGGAAGGTGACCTTTTCCGTGGTGCTCCAGATTGGAATAAACTGCATAACTACCCAAAACCACAATTAACCGCAGAAGAACAAGCTTTTATGGATGGGCCCGTTGAAACTGTTTGTGGTATGGTCAATGACTTCGAAGTTAGCCATGAACTTGCGGATCTTCCTCCTGAAGTGTGGCAATACCTACGTGATCACCGTTTCTTCGCTATGATCATCAAAAAAGAATATGGTGGCCTTGAGTTTTCTGCTTATGCACAGTCTCAAGTTCTACAAAAACTCGCTGGCGTATCCGGTATTCTTGCTATCACTGTTGGTGTTCCAAATTCATTAGGCCCTGGCGAACTACTACAGCATTATGGGACTGACGAACAAAAACAACGCTATTTACCGGGCTTAGCGACGGGTGAAGAAATTCCATGTTTTGCATTAACGAGCCCTGAAGCAGGCTCAGATGCTGGTGCAATCCCAGATTCAGGTGTCGTTTGTATGGGAGAATGGCAAGGTGAGCAAGTATTAGGAATGCGTTTAACATGGAACAAACGCTATATTACCTTAGCACCAATTGCCACTGTACTAGGTCTCGCATTCAAACTTTCAGACCCTGATAAACTCTTAGGTGGCGAGAAAAACCTTGGTATCACCTGTGCGTTAATTCCAACTAATACCCCAGGTGTTGAAATTGGTCACCGCCACTTCCCACTAAATATTCCATTTATGAATGGTCCTACACGTGGAAAAGATATTTTTGTTCCAATCGATTACATTATTGGTGGGCCAAAAATGGCTGGCCAAGGTTGGAGAATGTTGGTTGAGTGCCTTTCAGTGGGTCGTGGCATTACATTGCCATCGAACTCAACAGGTAGCTTGAAGAGTATCGCTATCGCGACAGGAGCTTACTCTTATATTCGTCGCCAATTCAAATTACCCATTGGTAAAATGGAAGGTATTGAAGAGCCTCTCGCACGTATTGCTGGTAATACTTATCTAATGGATGCAGCTGCAACTCTCATTACCTCTGGGATTATGTTAGGTGAGAAACCTGCAGTTCTATCCGCTATTGTTAAATACCATTGTACACACCGAGGCCAGCGCGCAATTATTGACGCCATGGATATTACCGGTGGTAAAGGCATTTGCCTTGGGGATTCAAACTTTGTTGCGAGAGCCTATCAAGGCGCCCCTATCGCCATTACAGTTGAAGGGGCAAATATCCTAACCCGCAGTATGATCATCTTCGGTCAAGGCGCTATCCGTTGCCATCCATTTGTATTAGAAGAAATGGCCGCAGCGCAGGATAATAACTTACATAAATTCGATAAAGCCGTATTTGGGCATATTGGACATGTGGTTAGTAACCAATTCCGTAGCTTCTGGCTTGGTTTAACCAATGGCCGTGGAAGTCATTCACCAACCAAAGATGAAACACGCCGTTACTATCAAATGCTAAACCGCCAAAGTGCCAACTTAGCATTGCTATCCGATGTTGCCATGGGTGTGTTAGGCGGTAGCTTGAAACGCCGTGAACGTATCTCTGCTCGCTTAGGAGATATTTTAAGCCACTTGTATCTCGCATCTGCAACCTTAAAACGTTATGAAGATGAAGGTCGCCAGAAAGCAGACTTACCATTAGTGAAATGGGCGGTTGAAGATTGTTTATATCAATCAGAAAAAGCGATGGATGACCTCCTGAAAAACTTCCCTAACAAATTGGTTGCCGGGATCATGCGCATCACACTGTTCCCTACTGGCCGTGCGATGTCGACACCATCAGACCGACTAGACCATAAACTGGCTCAAATTCTGATGGAGCCATCAGAAACACGCGACAGATTGGGCCGTGGCCAGTACTTAACGCCGACGGAAAACAACCCTCATGGCCTTGTAAACCAAGCTCTGCTCGATATCATTGCTGCTGAACCTATTTTCGAACGTATCTGCCGCTTAAAAGAGCGTAAGCTCAGCTTTACTCGCTTAGATAAGCTTGCTGACCAACTACTTCCTGAAAACGTAATTACGCAAGAAGAGGCTGATATCTTGCGTAAAGCAGAAGCAAGCCGGTTACGGACAATTAACGTCGATGAGTTTGAGTTTGATGATCTGGGTGTACTTCCTGCAAAAAAGTCGCCAAATGAGCCATCAAATGAAGAAACCAGTAAGAAAAAGAAAGCGGCTTAATTAATTATTAAGTTTATTAAGTAATAAAAAAACTCAAGGAGTTATTCGCCCCTTGAGTTTTTTATTAGTGCAAATTATACATCAATTTTCTACGTACTCGGGGAGTTTGCTCGTTGTTTAGCCTCTAATATATAAGGTCGTAATTTAATTTTATTATCCCAGTCACCTAGCTTAAATTGACAAATCTCCCCACCTTCATTTGCGCAAATTGTTAGATACTCTTTTGCTTTGTCTATTTTTCCAAATTCGTAAAAATAGATTTCAGAGGCAGCCTCTAACGCTAATAGACGGTAATAACCTTTAGTTTCTATCAACCTTTCCCAATATTTTATTGACTGTTCCAAATCAATCTCCATACCAACTCCGTGGTTATTAAAGTAAGCTAATCGGTATAAACCCAGCTGGAAATTAGGATCAATCATTACAGCTTTATTTAAATATTCTAAACCAATTAAACAATTTTCATCTGCAATTCGCTTTAAATTGACTAGACTTTTTTCAGAACAGGTCGAATCATCAAAATATAATAAAAATAAAAGATAATGGGTTTTGGCGTCACCTTCATCTACTTTATTTTTGAGTAAATAAAATTTCTCTGCTGTCTCAATTGGTGTCATGGCCTGAAAAAAATTTTTCTCTTCTTCATGCTTCATATTATTAGTAGAAAAAGCAAGCATCCTATACGACGGAGGTTTCACGTCACTACTTTGTAAAAAATTTTCACTGTATGAATATGAATCATATCCACTGAGAATAAAAACTAGCACAACCAATAACCATTTCATATTAACCCATTAAATACGCGATCGTTATTTGATTTTAAAAATGGTAGTGTATTTTTCATTGTAGTCATTAATACATTATTTAAGCTTATAGATGACTCACTATTAAATAATGAAATCAACTCTGCTAGTTGATTTTCAGGATGAGCTATATCTTTTTGTTTAAACCACACATCAACAATATCTGTTTTTTTTCCATCAATCCAAGTTACCTCTGATATTAATTTATGTTGATTACTATTTCCATCCACATAATCAGAAAATGAATAATTTAAGCTTATTGATGAAATACCGGCCTTACTCAAACCTAATAATTCTTCAGACTGCGTTTTACCATCACTGTTTTTATCTCGCCATAACTTAAGATATTCCCAGTGAAAATCATCATTACTAACAAATCCATCATTATTGCTATCAAAATCCATTAAGCCATCAAAGCCATTTAATGCAAAACAACCATTTTCTTTCAGATAATCATCCCCAAATAACTCACTAGAATCATTAATAATTCCATCACTATTTTTATCCATCACCAATAATGCATCACTGGGAGAAACCCATCCGGTTTTTTTTAGCTCTCCATTAAATTTAAATAGCACACCAAAATCATATGATAAAGTTTCCACTCCATTATTATTTAAGTCAATAATTAAAGGTGTTTTATAGTCCTTTGCTATTTCCTTTATTTTCTTTAAGTTTTTCTTCGGTGTTCCTGCTAATTTAATACCATTGACACCAGACTTCTCAAGAAACTCACTCACGAAGTCAATACAATTATTTGATATCAAGTTATAATTTTCATTACCATCCGAATTATTTTTGATTGAATTATATGTCTTAAATAAATTATTTAAATCATTATCAAACACAGGTCCTTGTCCCACAATTGTCAAAGATGATGCTTCTGAATACTTATTATGATCATCGAATGAAATATTATCCGTATTGGTCAAAAAACTATTACCAGCACTAAAACCTATAGATACGCTTTCAAATTGGTTACTTTCCGGATTTATGCCTTTAAGGCCAATAAATACATGACCAAAAGAAGAATCCCCTATATTTGTATTATCACCTACAACATCTATATATTGGCTATCTGGCGGAGAAACAAATATAGTAAAGCTAGGTCCTCCATAGCTAGAGAAACCATTATCATCTAATTCAAACAATCGACTATCACCTTCATTTACGCTTTGTAAATAATGTTCTGGTATATATTCTTTAACATCCATACATCCCCCCTTTTATCTCTATTAATTTTTCATATAGTTATCTATATCATTGAGATATTTTTTACATTTTTCGCTACCATTTTTAGCACCAATATCTGCATAATATCTAGATTTATCAATATTTTTTATATTTCCATCATCATCAAAAAGAGTAATTTCAACTAAGTAATCACAGACTAATACAGAATCTCTCCCTCCTTTTTTTATTATCTTATCTAGAATTAGATTTGCTTTATTTACATTTTCATTCAATACAACCCCTTTATGATAAAGTTTACTCATTTCAAATAACGCCATATTATTATCAGGATTTATATTAACTGATTCAATTAAGTAATTAACAGCTTTTTTACATATGAAATTAGGTATCGAAGGCTTAAAATCAAAATACTTGCAATTAGAATCCTTAAGGAATAATTTAAATAATAATAAATTACTATTTGAATCTCCTGATGCAGCCTTTTCAACTAACAAAAAGAAATCTTTTTCATTTCTTGGTGGTGGGTACTCATCACTAATAGATGGTTCATATATTAAATACTTACTATCATAATTAAATGATAACATCCTATATGATGGCATAATGATATCTCTTTTAAAATCATTAGCTTTACACTCTAAAAAGGCTAAGCCAAGTATAAAAATCATCAATTTCATATTATTCTCATTTAAATAAAATCAATCATTAGAAGAAAATAAATTTATTTTTACATATAAAAAAGTATTGTAAATAACCTAAAAGAGTAGTTTTAACCTTAATTAAAAACAAAAAAATCCAGCCATTTATTTAATAGCTGGACCCATTAATTTTTTGAGGAATTATTTAAATTACAACTCCAACGCCAATAATTCCTCTATCGTTTGGCGGCGGCGAATTAATTGTGGTTTGCCATTCACAAACATCACTTCGGGTAATAATGGGCGGCTATTGTAGTTTGATGACATGGATGCACCATAAGCACCAGTGTCATGAAAAACCAGAAAATCGCCAACTTTCACCTCGGGTAAAGCGCGGGTTACCACTAAACCGCCCTCTAACTGGGTAAATACATCTCCTGATTCACACAGAGGGCCAGCGACAATAGTATCTTTTAGTTGAGCCCCATCAACGTTACGTCCATCCGTGGGTAATACTGAAATATGGTGATAGCTGCCATACATCGCTGGGCGCATTAGGTCATTAAAACCACTGTCTACAAGCACATAGTGGCGGCTACCCATATCTTTAACGGCTCGCACTTCGGCTAACAATACGCCTGATTCTGCAACCAAATAACGGCCAGGTTCTATTTCAAGTTCAATTTTGTGCCCTAAGTGTTGTTCGATACGTTGGCGAGCGTTATCCCATAAGCTGTAATAATGCTGCACATCGATTAATTCATCGCCTTCACGATACGGTGTTGATAGCCCACCACCAGCTGAAATGGCATGAAGGTCAACCCCTGCGGTTGTGACTAGCGCCACCATAGAATCACACACATCGGCAAGATGTTGATAGTCAACCCCAGAACCAATATGCATATGAATACCAACCAATGATAAATTGTAATGGCGAATTTTTTCTAACGCTAAAGATAAGTCTTCATGCCAAATACCGTGCTTACTATTTTCACCACCAGTATTGGTTTTTTGGCTATGGCCGTGACCAAAACCAGGGTTGATACGCAGCCAAACAGGATGTCCAGCTTTTTGCTCGCCAATTTGTTCAAGCATATCAATCGAGCCTGCATTCACAGGGATATCTAACTCAGTCACTTTCGCTAATGTCGCCCTATCGAGCACATCTGCTGTAAAGACGATTTCTGAGTTTTCACGCCCGGGCTGGAACCCTGCCACCAGCGCTCGTTCAATCTCCCCTAAGGAAACGGAATCGACTTTAACACCTTGCTGCTTCATTAAGCGCAGGATATGAATATTCGAGCACGCTTTTTGTGCAAAGCGCACGGTATCAAAAACTTGTAATTGCTTGATACGCTCAATGATCACCGCGCTATCATAAACCCAAACAGGGCTACCATACTGCTCAGGTAATGCGCGTAAATACTCAGGGGTTAAATATTGGCTTGTTGTCGTTGCGAATGAAGTCATTGTCTTTCTCGTTTGCAAGTTTTTATTATATTAAAAGCTATTATTCAAAGAATAATACGGGAAAAAAAATATCTATTTTGCTAAAGTCTATTCATATTTGATATGGAATTTATTAAGGACGCCTTATGCAAGCCATTTCATGGCGGCACATCGAAATATTCCGTGCAGTAATGACGACCCCTAACCTAACGGAAGCCGCTGCGCTGCTAAACACCTCACAGCCGACTATCAGCCGTGAACTTGCTCGCTTAGAATACCTTTTACAGTTTAAGTTATTCGATAGAGTCAAAGGGCGGTTACAACCTACAGCGCAAGGTTTACGGTTTCTTGAAGAGGTTGAACGCTCCTATTATGGTTTAGAACGCATTAAAAATTCAGCGGAAACCATCCGGCGCTTCGAACATGCACAAATATCGATAACCTGTCTACCTGCTTTCGCCCAATCTTTATTACCTCAGGTTTGCCAATCATTTATGGAAAATTACCCTGATGTCAGTATCACGGTGATCCCACAAGAGTCCCCTGTATTAGAAGAATGGTTGTCAGCCCAGCGTTACGATTTTGGCTTAACAGAGCATCTACAAATGCCACCGGGAACTGAACAACAAACACTAGGAAGTTTAAATGAAGTGTGTGTCTTACCGGCGAGCCACCCTTTAACCCAAAAAGAAGTGTTAACACCCAACGATTTTCAAGGCCAACGTTTTATTAGCCTATCATTAACTGACAGCTATCGTCAGTTGATTGACTCAACCTTTGCGGAACATCACGTCGAACGTAAAATGGTCATGGAAACGCATTCGGCATCATCCATTTGTGCCATGGCACTAAAAGGGATTGGAGTTTCTATTGTTAACCCGTTAACTGCATTAGATTTTCATCAGCAATCAGCTAGGAAGTTAGCTCTACGTCCACTCAGTTTTTCGATTCCTTTTACTGTTAGTTTAATAAGGCCAATTCACCGCCCTTCATCACAATTGACCAATATTTTTACTCAACATTTAGAGGATAACTTTAATCAAATAAAAACTCAGCTAACTTCCGCGCTGTTGCATCAATAGCTGCCAATGAGGTGAAGTTTCAAACCAATTAGCGAGATAATCAATCACCACTCTCAGGGCGGTTGGCATTTTTTGGCGACTAGTATACACAGCGTAAATACCTAGTGGCATTGGTGTATATTCAGGTAATAACTGAACTAACTCACCCGAAGCCAAATGATTAGCAACTGAATAATAAGGTTGCATAGAGATACCCGCCCCCTGCAATGTTGCTTCAGCGAGAAATACGGATTCGTTAGCACTTAAGCGCCCATCAACTAACACACTATGCTGCATGCCTGCTTTTTCAAATACCCATAAGCTACGACCAAAAAAATTGTAGGTTAAGCAATCAAGCAAAACTAAATCCTCTGGCTTTTCAGGCTGCTTCTTTCCTTTTAAAAAGTCAGGTGAAGCACAAATGACAGAATGGCAAGTTGACAAGGGTTTTGCGATTAAACTCGGTTCCAGTTGATTCGTGATACGGATTGCCAAATCAATTCGTTCTTCTATCAAATTAACCGATTTATTCGATATTTGCATATCAATAGCCATATTCGGGTAAAGTTTCATAAACTCAGAAATAGCCACAGAAAGCGCACTTTGGGCGATTGATTGTGAACAACTAATACGCACTAAACCAGATAATGCTTTTGCATCAAGCTCTTGCTGCACAGGCACCATTTGGGAAATAGCATTAAGTTGCAAAGATTGTTGATATACCCCTTCCCCTGCTGAAGTTAGACTTAATTTCCGTGTGGTGCGATTTAATAAACGTACCCCCGCCCATTGTTCCATTTCTGACAAATAGCGTGTCACCATCGCTCTAGACATATCCAGTTTTTCTGCTGCTCCACTTAGGCTGCCTTGTTCAACGATAGTAATAAATACCTCAGCCGCTTTTAATCTATCCATACCATTCTCATTTGACCGAATTATGCAACAAACAAAACCTAATTATGGAGTTTTTCACCTTATCATTGCAATTTAGTATACATGACATGCAAAACAAACTTTTCTGTATAACTTCATTTTAGGATACAACATGAAATTGACCTTATTAGCAGCAACCGCGTTAATTGCCACAACGATGAACCTGGCCCAAGCTGAAACACTCACACTAGATGTTTATAACCCTGGAAATAACAGCGTATTTCCAGTTTCCTCTGAAATAATTAGCGGTTCAAGTGAAGTGGTGTTGATTGATGCACAATTTCAAAAAAATGATGCACAACAATTGGTTGATAAGATTAAAAAACTCAATAAAAAATTAACCACGATTTACATTAGCCATTCTGACCCAGATTACTATTTTGGGCTAGATACCCTAACAAACGCCTTCCCAGAGGCTAAAGTGGTCGCAACAGCAAACACAGTTGAAGCCATTAAAGCAACTAAAGATGGCAAGCTGGCTTACTGGGGCGGTGTATTAAAAGATGAAGCCCCTGCCCATGTTATCGTCCCTGAAGTTATTAAAGGAGACTACTTCACCGTTGATGGCGAAAAACTTGAAATTAAAGGCCTTGATGGCGTGTCACCAGATAGAACTTATCTCTGGGTTCCATCATTAAAAGCCGTTGTGGGTGGCGTTATTGTTTCTGACAATATTCATGTTTGGGTAGCGGATACCCAAACAGAAGAGTCACGCAAAAATTGGCAGCAAACATTGAAAGACATCAAAGCACTGAACCCAACAACTGTCGTTCCCGGCCACTTTACGGGAGCATCTAAATTAGATACAAGCTCAGTTTCTTTTACTCAACAATATTTACAACATTTTGAAAATTCGGCAAAAACAAGTACAAACTCAGATGAGCTCATCCAGAAAGTTGTGGAAAAATACCCACAATTAGATGACAAGTCGAGCTTAGAACTTAGTGCAAAAGTCATTAAAGGCGAAATGCAATGGCCACAATAACTCTGTAATACACGTTATTTCAGCCATTTTGTGCAGTCTGTTCCGTATCAATTCCCTGAATGACTTGCTAAAAACAATTTGGCTGATTTAACCGAATGATAGTGGTATTAATTTCTTGATGATGATACAACTTAACTCAAATTATTTAAAAATAGCAAATAAAGAGAACGATTATGAGCAACATCACCCTACACTATATTTATGACCCTTATTGTGGCTGGTGCTATGCCGCTGCGCCTTTAGTTGAAATTGCCAAGCAACACCCAAGTATCAACATTGAAATGCATGGTGGAGGCATGCTAGCAGGTGACGCTCGTCTACATTTAGATGATAATTTTCGCCAATATATTCTGCAATCCGATAAGCGCATTGCATCAATGACAGGGCAAGTGTTTGGCGATGACTATATAAAAATGCTACACGAACCTAATTTGGTTATGGACTCAACACCACCGCAAACCGCTATATTAGCGGCAACCAAGCAAGGCAAAGGCTTTGAAATGCTTAAAGCCATTCAAAAAGCACACTACATTTCAGGACGCCATATTAAAGATACCGCGGTACTTCTTGAGCTCGCCAAAGAAATTGGCCTCGATGTAACCCAGTATGTGTCCGACTACAGTGAGTGTGAGCAACATGAAACTGCGGCCCACATTGGAACAAGTAAGGCTCTGTTAGCGCAGTCAGGTGCATCCGGTTTTCCAACACTGTTAATACAACAACAGGATAGATGGTTGCGTGTTCCATTACAAAATTACCTCGGTGAGCCGAGTAAATGGCAGCAGTTTTTAGACTCTCTAGTAACAGCAGCGTCTTAACAACTACAACTCCGATTTTTACTCACCCCTTTCATGCATGCACGTATGGTTGTCTTTTAATTTAATATTCAATTATTGATAAATACAACCATATGCTAGCGCTAATAATTAGCGCGGGACCAAATGGGATCGTCTTCGTTTTTTTAGCTATTTTTTCCCCAGATAATGTCTCAGGGTAGGCCTGATTCGCCTGTTGCTTCTTTTGATATATTTTAGGCAATAACCCATAGATTACCCAATATTGTAATAGCCCTACCCCTGCGGCAGTCCCCAAAAAGTAAGGAAGCTGCCAAACCCCAAGCCAGGCAGAACAAGCGGCAACGAGTTTAAAATCCCCCCTCCCCATTTGTGGCTGAGACGTTTGTTTTTCAACCAATGTCACCACCATAAGCATAACTAAGTAACTGATCAGCACCGCGTAAATAGCTGAAACCACATTCCCATTTGGCAAATGAATTTGATATAACAGCCCCAACCATAATAATGGGTATGTAAGAATATCAGGGAGATAACCTATTTTATTATCAATGATGAATAATGGAATTATCAAATTAATATATAGTATTAAAAATAAAATCATATATAAACCATCAGACTTCCAATATATTATAAAAATTAATACGCCATATATTAGAAGTAGAATAGTATTTTTAATAATAATTTTTGATTTATCAAAAAAAACAACTGGTAAATAAATAAGTAGCTTTTTAGTCGAGAAAAAAGAGATTAACAACATAATCAAAGCAGAAAAAATACAAACAAAATCAAACGGATTTGTAAATTTTCCATTTTGGCATGATAATATAAACTGCTCAGACGGTGAAATAATAGATATAGCTGATGATATAAAAATACAAATTAGTTCCCTCATATTAACTCCTTATTCCTTTATGGAGATAAAAATAAATATACTGTGAATTTTCGATGCTCCCAACACTTTAATTCCGTTGAGTGGAGTCGGTTTATTCGAATATCATGATCTCCTAGTTTGCTTTCATCACTGTTTAAGATATCGCTTATGGCACAGACATACTATAAAAGGTCAGTATTTCGTTATAAACTAGGTAGTAGCGCTTGAGTTTAACAATTCAACCCCCATATTCATCAAAGTTATATTATTTATTAACCCAGTTTGTACTAAGGAAAAGCTATGCGCATTCCACGCATTTATCACCCTGAGCCTCTTCAAATAAATACAACAATTTCTCTTGGTGATGATGCCGCAAACCATGTCGGCCGGGTGCTACGCATGACTGCTGGCCAAAAACTCGAACTTTTTGATGGCAGCAATCAGACCTTTAGTGCTGAAATTACTGAAGCAACTAAAAAAAACGTATTCGTACACATTGAAAATAGCCAAATTGATGATAGAGAATCCCCGCTCGATTTGCACCTAGGGCAAGTCATGTCTCGTGGGGAAAAAATGGAATTTACCATCCAGAAATCTGTCGAACTCGGAGTTAATACAATAACACCTTTATTATCAGAACGTTGTGGTGTTCGCTTAGATGGCGAACGACTCGAAAAAAAATTACTACAATGGCAAAAAATTGCAATTGCAGCCTGTGAACAATGCGGCCGCAACCGAATTCCAGAAATTCGCCCAGTGCAAACCCTTGAAGCCTGGTGCACCGAGAATGACGGTGCGTTTAAAGTCAATTTACACCCACGGGCAACAGAAAGTATTAATACGCTACCCACTGAACTAAAGAAAGTACGATTGTTGATTGGCCCTGAAGGTGGCTTGTCAGCAGACGAAATTGCCATGACAGCAAACTATCAATTTACCGATATACTGTTAGGGCCTCGAGTATTACGAACAGAAACGACTGCGCTAACCGCTATCACAGCACTGCAAGTGCGCTTAGGTGATCTGGGGTAAGGAGAAAAAATGATCAAGCTCGGTATAGTGATGGATCCTATTTCATCCATCAAAATCAAGAAAGACACCAGTTTTGCAATGATGTTGGAAGCTCAGCGTCGTGGTTATGAAATCCATTATATGGAAATGAATGACCTGTATTTACACCAAGGTGAAGCTCGCGCACAAACAAAAATCGTGACGGTCGAAGAAAACCCTGAAAAATGGTATGAATTTCATGGCGAACAAGACATCGCCCTAAGTTCACTTGATGCCATTTTAATGCGTAAAGACCCGCCTTTTGACACTGAATTTATCTATGCGACTTATATTTTAGAAAGAGCGGAACAAGCCGGCACCCTAATTGTGAATAAGCCGCAAAGCCTACGCGACTGTAATGAGAAATTGTTTACGGCTTGGTTTGCTGAATTAACACCGGACACATTAGTCACTCGCAGCCCACAAAAGTTGAGAGAATTTCACCAAAAACATGGCGATGTCATTTTTAAACCACTCGATGGTATGGGTGGCGCTTCGATTTTCCGCCTCAAACAAGATGATCCAAATGTGGGTGTGATTATTGAAACGCTAACAGAACATAGCTCCCGCTACTGCATGGCACAAAACTTCCTGCCAGCAATTAAAGATGGTGATAAACGTGTCTTAGTTGTTGATGGTGAACCCGTTCCGTATTGTTTAGCACGAATTCCAGCTCAAGGCGAAACCCGAGGTAACCTTGCTGCGGGTGGCCGTGGGGAAGCGCGTCCATTAAGTGAAAGTGACTGGGCCATTGCGCGTGCTGTCGCGCCAACATTAAAAGAAAAAGGCTTAATTTTTGTTGGTCTTGATATCATCGGTGACCGTTTAACTGAAATTAACGTGACCAGCCCAACGTGTGCACGGGAAATTGAAGCCGCATTTGATATCTCCATTACCGGTATGTTAATGGATGCCATTGAACGCCGTCTCAATAAATAATTTATAGCGGTGGTTTATTCTTACTGATGATTTTTATTTTTTCCATGCAATATATTGTTTTTAAAAGAGATATTCCCTCACGCGATATATTATTTTCAAACGATAAAAGTCATCAGTTTTATTTACCACCTTATAGTTTTGCCTTTTATTGTGTTCTATCAATTGTTTTTAAATTTGCTGGAGTCTAAGTTTGAATCTGCAAAACCATTTTCTTATCGCTATGCCATCCTTAACAGACCCTTATTTTGAACAGTCGGTCGTTTATGTGTGTGAGCACAATGAAAAAGGGGCGATGGGGATCGTGATTAACAAACCTATTGATGACTTTTCTGTCGATACGATGCTCAAAAAACTCGAAATTACGATTTCAGATAAAATTGATAACCGTAATTTAAAAAAGCCCGTCATTGCGGGAGGCCCTGTTGCAGAAGAACATGGGTTTATCTTACACACACCAATTAAAGGCTTTTTATCTAGCCTGCATTTAAATGATGACGTTATGGTGACGACGTCAAAAGATATCTTAGAGACTTTAGGAAGTGAGCACTCGCCTACCAACTCATTAGTGGCGCTAGGTTATGCAAGCTGGGAGCCAGGCCAACTTGAGCGTGAAATTATGGAAAATAGCTGGCTAACCGTTGAAGCTTCTCCTCAGCTTATTTTTGACACACCCATTCATGAACGCTGGAGTGCCGCGGCTAAATTAATTGGTGTTGATATTCATACAATTTCAATGCAAGCGGGGCATGCTTAATGTCTGGAAGAACTTTGTTAGCCTTTGATTTTGGAACCAAAAGTATCGGTGTTGCAGTTGGACAAGAAATTACAGGTACTGCACGACCATTAACCTCATTGAAAGCCAGTGACGGCCGCCCTGATTGGCAACAAATCGAAAAGTTACTTAAAGAATGGCAACCACAGTTGGTTATTGTCGGGCTTCCCCTTAATATGGATGGTACGGAGCAACTGGTTACAAGCCAAGCCCGTAATTTTGCCAATCGAATTCATGGCCGTTTTGGTGTTAAAGTCGAACTACATGATGAACGTCTTTCCACGGTTGAAGCAAAAGCAGGCCTTTTTGAACAAGGCGGTTATCGAGCACTAAGCAAAGGCAAAGTTGATTCAGCCTCTGCCGTGGTGATCCTTGAAAGCTGGTTTGAACAACAGATGTAATTATTGCGTATTTTGCGTGGTTATTTTTAGCTTAACCTCACGCCATGGTGCCGTTCTGATGTAATTTGCTTTACACTATGGTCAACAGCCGCTATTCATGTATGACATGAATAAAATAGTATTGAATAAACCATATTGAATAAAATAATGACCATTCAAAATAATATCTCTGATGTCACCGCGCGTATTGAGCATGCTGCCGCAGAGTGCCAGCGCTCACCACAGGACATTACGCTACTCGCGGTAAGTAAAACAAAACCTTGTGAAGCTATTTCAGAAGCCATTGAGGCAGGTCAGCGCCAATTTGGTGAGAATTATGTTCAAGAAGGTGTTGAGAAAATTCAATATTTTTCACATAGAAATGACCTTATTTGGCATTTTATTGGCCCATTACAGTCAAATAAAAGCCGCCTTGTCGCTGAACATTTTGACTGGTTTCATACCTTAGACAGAGCGAAAATTGCTCAGCGCTTAAATGACCAACGTCCTAGTGAAAAAGCCCCTCTCAATGTGCTAATTCAAATTAATATCAGCGATGAAAACAGTAAATCGGGTATAACACTAGCAGAAGTCGCAGAACTTGCTGCACAGGTCGCTACTATGCCAAACCTAGTGTTACGCGGCCTGATGACGATCCCTGCACCTGAAACGGATTATGAACGCCAGTGTGCGGTGTTTCATCAAATGAATGAGGCATTTGAGCAATTAAAAACCACTTATCCCACGGTTGACACCCTTTCAATGGGGATGACTGATGATATGCGTGCAGCAATCCATTGCGGTTCAACACTTGTTCGCATAGGAACCGCTATTTTTGGCGCGCGCCAATATCACCAATAAATAGGAGAACAGAATGCAACATCGTAAAATTGCCTTCATCGGCGCCGGAAATATGGCTCACGCCATCATTGCTGGGCTGGTTAACCATGGTTACCCTGCATCGATGATCACGGTGTGTTCTCCGACACCTGTGCGTCGAGATAAACTGGCTGAACAATATGGCATTATCAGCAGTCATGATAACTTAGCCGCTGTCAAAGCTGCGGATGTGATTGTCCTTGCCGTTAAGCCGCAAATGATGAAAGAAGTATGTGAACCACTACAAAATGCGGCTGATTTTGAGCAAAAATTAGTCCTAACCATTGCGGCTGGGATCCCAGCAGAACGTTATAACGACTATTTCGCTCATTCGCTGAATTTAGTGCGCATCATGCCAAACACGCCATCATTGGTAGGGAAAGGCGTTAGTGGGCTATTTGCTCAAGGGAAAGTTTCAGAGCAAGACAAACAATTTGCACAAGAACTGATGCAAAGTGTCGGCTCAACGATTTGGTGCCAACAAGAACAAGAAATCAATAACATTATTGCTATTACTGGTAGCTCTCCTGCCTATTTCTTTCTATTTATGGAATCAATGCAGCAAAAAGCAGAGCAACTCGGTTATGATAAACAACAAGCTAGAGAGCTCGTTCTTCATGCGATTGAGGGGGCTGTAGAACTTGCTAAGTCACAAAATGACACGGCTTTTTCGACTCTACGTGAACAAGTCACCTCTAAAGGCGGTACCACCGCGATGGCTTTAGAGCAATTTTATAATGGAAATCTTCCGCAGATTGTTGCCGATGCAATGCAAAGCGCAATAAATAGAGCGGAAGAAATGGAAAAACTTTTTTAAATTAATCGCGGAACTCACCATGCAGACCTTAGTATTCGTCGTTACTACCCTGATTCAACTGTATATTTTTGTATTACTACTGCGCGTATGGATGCAGTGGGTGCGTGCAGATTTTTACAATCCCTTTTCGAAATTTGTTGTCAAAGCAACACAGCCTATCGTCGCACCATTGCGCCGAGTCATTCCTTCTTTTGGCGCGATAGATACCGCTTCAGTGGTTGTGGCATTTATTTTAGCCATTGCAGCTATTATTTTTGGTATGTGGGCGACTAACTTGCTCCCTATTTTAGGCATAAGTATTTTGCCTATGGGGCTGATTTTATTATTAACCTATACCGGTAAATTGATTTTTTGGATGATTTTAATCCGTGCAATTTTAAGCTGGGTCAGCCAAGGCCGTAACCCTGTAGACTATTTATTATACCAATTAACAGAACCTTTAATGGCGCCAATTCGTCGTATCATCCCTGCTATGGGTGGGTTAGATTTCTCCGCAATGATTGTGATGTTTATTTTAATTGCACTGAATTATCTGCGTGTTGATATCTCACTGATGATTGACCCATCATTGACTGCAATGATGTATTCCATTGGTATTATGTAAAAACGAGTTTTAAATAATGCAAAAAGTTGTTTTAGCCACCGGTAACCCCGGGAAAGTGAATGAGTTAGCTGACCTACTACGTGATTTTGGGATGGATATCGTCGCACAAACCTCATTAGGTGTTGAATCTGCAGAAGAAACAGGCTTAACCTTTATTGAAAATGCGATCTTAAAAGCACGCCATGCAGCAGCACAAACCGGGTTACCCGCAATTGCTGATGATTCAGGAATTTCTGTTGATGCACTCGGTGGCGCACCTGGCATTTACTCTGCACGTTATGCAGGGGAAGATGCGACCGATGAGCAAAACCTGATAAAATTACTTGAAGCAATGAAAAATGTGCCTGACGACCAACGTCAGGCTCAATTCAACTGCGTTCTGGTCTATTTACGCCATGCAGAAGACCCAACGCCGTTGGTTTTTCATGGTCGCTGGCACGGTGTCATAACTCATGAACGCAAAGGCCAAGGTGGCTTCGGTTATGACCCTATATTTTATGTTCCTGAATTAGGTTGCACCTCAGCAGAGTTAACAAAAGCAGAAAAACAAGCCGTTTCACATCGTGGAAGAGCCCTCACAATGATGTTGGATGCGCTGAAGAATGCTTAAATTACCCCCGCTTAGCCTGTATATCCATATCCCCTGGTGTGTGCAAAAATGCCCTTATTGTGACTTCAACTCGCACACACTTAAGGGGGAAATTCCTCAGCAAGAATATGTGGCACACTTGTTGGCCGATTTAGACATTGATGCAAAATTAGTTGCAGGGCGTTCGGTAAAAACCATTTTTATTGGGGGTGGAACGCCCAGTTTATTAAGTGCTGAGTCAATGCAAGCATTAATGGATGGCGTACGTCAGAGAGTTGATTTAGACCCTCACGCAGAAGTCACCATGGAAGCAAACCCCGGAACTGTTGAGGCTGACCGTTTTGCAGGTTACCAAGCGGCAGGAATCAACCGTATTTCTATTGGTGTACAAAGTTTCGGTAATGACAAATTAATCACTTTAGGGCGTATTCATGGCGCTGATGAAGCGAAACGCGCCGCTCAGTTGGCCACTAATCTTAATTTAAGAAGCTTTAACCTCGATTTAATGCATGGGTTACCTGCGCAAACTCAAATTGAAGGTTTATCTGACCTGCGCCAAGCCATTGAACTTGCACCTCCGCACCTGTCTTGGTACCAATTAACCATTGAACCCAACACTCAGTTTGGCTCACGTCCTCCGGTATTACCCGATGACGATACACTGTGGGATATTTACACCGAAGGCCATAAATTATTGAGTGCGGCAGGTTATCAGCAATATGAAACATCCGCCTATGCTAAACCTGGTTACCAATGCCAACACAATCTCAATTACTGGCGCTTTGGTGACTATTTAGGCATCGGTTGTGGTGCTCATGGAAAAATTTCTTTTGAAGATGGTCAAATTTTACGAACCGTAAAAACAAAACACCCTCGAGGTTATATGGAGGGGCGTTATATGCACCAATCCTATGATGTTGATGCCTCCGATAGGCCATTTGAATATTTCATGAACCGCTTTCGCCTGCTTGAAGCTATGCCTCGCGCTGAATTTACCCAATATACAGGGTTACCAGAATCAACAGTTAGAGCGGCTATTGATGAAGCCTTAGCTAAAAGCTATATCACAGAAACTGTGGATGAATGGCAGATCACTGAGCATGGAAAATTGTTTCTCAATTCCCTATTAGAGTTATTTTTAGGTGAAGAGTAGCGGTTATTCGATTTATTTATAATATCATTTCACTTATAAATTAGATGAAAGCCCACTTCATTTGACGTGGGCTTTTGTTTAGAGATAAAAATGAAATAGACAAGAATAACAATTGAGGTAATACATATTGCCACCATCAATAAGACAGTGGCAGATATCAGTTACAGGGCATTAACTACCGCATTAACTTGTTCAGTTAAGCTGACTAAACCACCACCTGACAAATACCATAAGTCAGATTGCAGGTAAGTAATTTTGCCATCTTTATAAGCTTTGGTTTCTTGAATATTGCTGTCTTCAAATACCGTTTTATCCAGTTTACCTGCACCAATCGCTTCGCTACGGTCAACAATCAGGATCACGTCTGGATTCGCTTGAGCAATAGTTTTGGTATCCACTACACGACGTTTTGCTTTATCTGCACTTTCATCAACAGGTAGGTCAGCGCGTTGCGCTTTCACAACGTTGTAAACAACAGCTTGGCTGTTTGGAATTAATTTGCCGTCATTATGCATCAGCACTAACACTTTTTTATTAGAATCAGCCGCTTTCTTCTGGGCGTCTGCGATGACTTTATCTAATTGAACCAACTGCTCATCAACCGCTTTTTGGTTACCATAGAGCTCACCAATCACACCAATGTTGGCTTTTACAGAATCAATATAGTGCTTGCTATCAGAGCCTAAATTGATGGTGGGTGCAATTTTTGATAACTCATCATAAGACTTACCTTGACGACCCGTGATCACAATCAGGTCAGGTTTTAATTGCGCGATTTTGGCTAAATCAGGTTGTTTCATTCCACCTGCATTTTCCATTGATGCAGGGATGCTGCCTTTTATATAAGCGGGAGCATTGCCAGTTGGTAGTGCAACAACCTTGTCACCTAAGCCGAGTTTTTGCATTGAGTCATAAACACCGAAATCAAACAGAACCACTTTTTGTGGTTTTTTCACGACTTCAGTTTCACCTGATAGGTGTTTGATCGTCACTTTTTCAACACCTTGTGCTGTAACCGCATTTGGCGTGAAAGTGGTAGATTCAGCGCTGAGGGCGAAAGGCGCAGAGAATGACAACACAGAAACAAGCAGAGCAGGAATGAACTTTTTCATTTAAATGATCCCAATTTAGTCATTAAGCCAAACCCGCATTGTAAAGTGAGCAGCTTAGATGTCAATCAAATAAGAATCAATTTCATTTTCATTCCCATTAATGGAATTAATGTCACACAAATTGATGATAGAGATAATACAGATAAAATAAAAAAACAGTAATGTACAAAAAATACATTACTGCTCATAAGGTTATTGTGATTTTAGTGCTATCAGCTACTTTTGATTGAATTAAGTAATGAGACGCGTTGTTGCTCTATTGAGGTTACTTTAGAACAAACTTGTTGGCCAAATTGCTGGAAGCTTTTCTCTTGTTTTTTCCATTCAGATTCGAGCTCTTGTTGTAACCCGCCTAAGTTCCCTAACATACCTTGTAGCGCTTTATTAGCATCACCACCCGATAATAATTGCTTGCGCCCCATTTCGTTGATGCTGTCTTGTAAAATGCCACCCAAGCTTTCATTAACTAACTCGCGTCCTTTCGCTTCAACGGTTTTCATGGCTTCATGGTGAAATACATAACCATTAGGGCGAGTCTCAATAATTTGATTGATTTGCCCATTAAGCTCTTTTTCTAGTTTTGTTAACCGGTTAAGGATATTGCTATCGCTACCAACCACTTTAACAACAACTTTGTCTATCGTTTCCCTTGAAGTTGATAATTTTTTTTCTGATTCTTGTTTTATCCAAGGTAAATCCTGACGGATAGAGGCTTGGTAACGAATAGCTTGCTGCTTTTGGGCCTCTGTTGCAGCAACATTTTTACCGTTAAGCGTGATATCACCATTTGGCGTAATTTTTAAATCGCCACTTGCACCAATAACTTGCACACTTCCAGGTGTCATAACGATGTCATCCTTTGGTGTTACAGAACAGTTATAATCTGCAGCTTGGCTCGTCGCACAAGCAAGGAGTGAAAATGCAATTAATGTACGGCGTAACATAAAATCTCCTAGTAGAGCATTAATTAAAAAACAGAACGCCCAATTCGTTTCGATAATAACTCTAAAGCCGCACAGCCGACTAAAGAGTTCCCCGCCGAGTCTAGCTCAGGTGACCAAACCGCTACGGTAAATTGGTTTGGAACCACACAAACAATACCGCCACCAACACCAGACTTGCCGGGCATTCCTATCCGAAATGCAAACTCACCAGAACCGTCATACATACCACAAGTCATCATTAATGCGTTGATTTTCCTTGATTGTAGTGGCGTGATGATGGGGTCAATGGAGCAAGATGACATCCCTTGCGATGTTAAATAGGAAAAACACCTCGCTAATTCAACACAGTTCATACTTAGAGAGCAATAATGAAAATAAGTTTCGAGAACCGTTAAAACATCATTTTCAAAATTTCCAAAAGATTTCATAAGATAAGCAATAGCTGCATTACGACTGGCGTGTTCCAATTCTGAGCGAGCGACAACCGTGTCATAACTGATATCCGGTTCGCAGGACAACTTTCGGACAAACTCTAGCATGCGCTGTTTAGGTGCGCTTAGACGTGATTGCAACATATCAGCAATAACAATGGCTCCCGCATTGATAAACGGGTTTCGAGGTATCCCCTTTTCCATTTCAATTTGAATTAACGAATTAAAGGGTAGCCCTGAGGGTTCTTTACCTACACGGCTCCAAATTTCCTCTTCCTCATAACGTGTCATTGCAAGCGTGAGGCTTAATACTTTTGAAATAGATTGAATTGAAAAACGTTGATATGCGTCCCCTGCGGTGAAAATATCACCGTCAATCGTGGATACCGCAATGCCTAAATGGTGGGAAGGTACGCAACCTAAAGCAGGAATATAATTTGCAACACAACCTTGCCCAATCAGTGGGCGAACTTGGTCTAGGATATCGTTGAGTAGCTGGTTAGAAAGCATGGCGCTCAAAACGTTGACTCCAGATAGTATTTGCAACAGAAAATAAAGGCACCCAATTTTTGGATGCCTCTTCAAGCGACTGAAAGCTCAGTTTATTTATTGAGATTGACTCAATAAAATTATTCTTCCCACCAAACATCAAACAGCTCAGAAACGACGACGTCATTCATGCCTTTTGATTTTAGCCAATTTTCAACAATTTGACGGTGCTCTTCGGTACATTTGCCAATTTTTTGTAAGCAAACGATCCCTTCCCAGTTCATATAGCCACTTGCTTCAAACGCCAAACCATTCGGTTCAATCGCTTCTGCAATCAGTTGGTCAACGGTGCTGTCAACTTCCTCAATCGGCGTACCTTCTTTAAAGCTCCACTTAACAGTAAAGCCTAACTCTTGGAACTCATCCAAGCGTAATTTTTTACGTAAACGACGACTACGTGGTTGTTTAGCCATTATTTGATCCTCTCAAACATTAAATCCCATACACCGTGCCCTAACCGCTGGCCGCGCTTTTCAAATTTTGTTTCTGGTCTTGTTTCTGGACGAGGAACGTAATCACCTGATGGTGATAAGTTTTTATACCCTTCGACACTCGTCATCACTTCAAGCATGTGCTCTGCATAAGGCTGCCAATCTGTTGCCATATGGAAAACACCGCCGATAGCTAGTTTGCTACGAATTTTTTCTGCAAACGGAACTTGCACAATACGGCGCTTATTGTGTTTCGCTTTATGCCATGGGTCAGGGAAAAATAACTGAACCATCGCAAGGCTGCCGTTTGGGATCATGCAGTCTAAAACTTCTATTGCATCATGGCACATCACCCGTAAATTGGTGACGTTTTCTTCTTTTGCTGATGCTAAACATGCGCCAACACCGGGAGCATGAACTTCAATACCTAAAAAGTTTTTATCTGCATTTTGAGATGCCATGGTCACCAATGAGGCGCCCATCCCAAACCCAATTTCCAAGGTAACTGGATTTGAGTTATTGAATACTTTGGCAAAATCAAAAGGTTCATTGATAAAATCGATGCCTTTTTCTGCCCATTCTTTTTCTAATGCGTCTTCCTGACGTTTTGTCAGACGCCCTTGACGGCGGACAAAACTACGGACTCGGCGCATAACCCGCCCATCTTCATTATATTCGGGGGAGATAACATTATTGATCATAATAAAGGTTCTAAAATGAGTGCCCAATTAAGTTAATGTGCCAACAATCAAGTTTATAAGGTGATTGGTTACCAAACCTATCAATTTACAGCCCTAAATGCCCAAGTTGTAGTGATTAACTTTACCCTTGAGGCATGATGGATATCGGAGTTTAGCAAAACTTCCACAAGGATGCAGTTGATAATTCGCTAACTTTACACTAAACAACACAATAGCGGTTTACAGCCCCCTTCGTCTATGTTGCAATTCCTACCATGACTGGAAATATCAATAAAAAATAAAATTATTAATGGAAGCTCAACAATTTTCATCTGCAGTACTTAACTGGTATCACAAATATGGTCGTAAGACGTTGCCATGGCAACAGGAAAAATCGTCCTACCATGTTTGGTTATCAGAAGTTATGCTGCAACAAACCCAAGTGAGTACTGTAATCCCTTATTTTGAGAAGTTTATCTCTCGCTTTGAGGATGTGACCGCCCTTGCCAACGCTCCTCTTGATGAAGTTTTGCACTTATGGACAGGGCTCGGCTATTACGCCCGGGCTAGAAATCTCCATAAAGCCGCTCAAGTGATCGCGACTCAATATGGGGGCTCATTTCCCACTACATTTGATGAGGTTTTAGCGCTGCCTGGGGTTGGCCGGTCTACTGCTGGGGCAATTTTATCATTATCGCAAAAACAGCATTACCCTATCCTCGATGGTAATGTTAAACGCGTATTAGCTCGAGCTTATGCGGTTGATGGCTGGCCGGGTAAAAAAGAAGTCGAAAACCGTTTGTGGGAAATCAGCACTGATGTCACCCCACAAGTGGGAGTTGAATTTTTTAACCAAGCGATGATGGATTTAGGCGCAATGGTCTGCACTCGCAGTAAACCAAAATGCGAACTATGCCCGCTTAATTTTGGCTGTATGGCCTATGCTAATCATTCATGGCAAAACTACCCAGGTAAAAAACCAAAACAGAAAATCCCTGAAAAGAGTGCTTGGTTTCTAATTATTCAGCACGACGATGATGTGTGGTTAGAACAACGTCCACCATCCGGTATTTGGGGGGGATTATTTGCCTTTCCACAGTTTGATTCTTTAGAGCAACTCAATGATTGGCTGAACGAATCTGGCTTTGAGTATACTCAATTAGAGCAATTAATTTCTTTTCGTCACACATTTAGCCATTTTCATTTAGATATTATCCCTGTAAAAGTTAAGATTCAGGCATTTAATTCTGCCATGGATGAAGGCAAAGGACTCTGGTATAACTTACACTTAGGCGCAACTATCGGCCTTGCTGCCCCAGTTGAAAGTTTACTAAAACAGCTCGCCTTACTACCTGATATTTGAGGAAAAATTAATGAGTAGAACCATTTTTTGTACATTTTTACAACGTGATGCAGATGGGCAAGATTTTCAGCTTTACCCAGGTGAGTTAGGAAAACGTATTTTTAACGAGATTTCAAAAGAGGCATGGAGCCAGTGGATGGCAAAGCAAACCATGCTCATTAATGAAAAGAAACTTAATACGATGAACCCTGATGACCGTAAAATGTTAGAACAAGAAATGATTAAGTTCTTGTTTGAAGGCCACGATATCCATATTGATGGCTATACACCTGAAAAATAATCTGTTTGTCTACCTACTTAGTAGGTAGACTTTTGCCCCAAGACTGTGAATCGTATGAAAAAACTATTTGCGCTGAGTTTGTTGATCCCTCTAATTATTTCTTGTTCTAGCAAGCAAAAATCTGACTTTAACCCTGATTATGTCAAAGATACCAATGGGTTCGATATATTAATGGGTCAATTTGCCCACAATATTGAAAATATTTGGGGCATTAAAGAAGTATTAATTGCGGGTCCAAAAGACTACGTAAAATATACCGATGAATACCGAACTCGTAGCCATATTAATTTTGATGCAGGGACCATTACGGTTGAGACTATTTCAGCGGTAGAGCCTTCACAGCACTTAAAGAAAGCCATTGTCACCACCTTATTAATGGGGGACGACCCCAATTCCATTGACCTCTATTCTGATATCAATGATATTCCTCACAGCAAAGAACCCTTTTTATTTGGCCAAGTGCTCGATAACACAGGAGAAGCGATTCGTTGGGAATGGAGAGCCACAAAGTTTGCTGATTATCTGATTGAAAATAAAATGCAGCGCAGACAGTCTGGTATGAATATTGTTTGGTCCGTGACTATGCAATTAGTACCAAACCATTTAGATAAACGGGCTCATAAATATTTACCTTATATTAAGAAATCTGCGGCCAAATATGGTGTTGATGAGTCATTAATCCTCGCGATTATGCAAATTGAGTCGAGTTTCAACCCTTATGCAGTTAGCCGCTCTGATGCGCTTGGTTTAATGCAAATTATGCCAAATACCGCCGGCAAAGATGTTTTCCGCTCACAAGGGAAATCCGGTGTTCCTAGCCGTAGCTATTTGTTTGACCCAGAAAAAAATATTGATACGGGTACGGCTTACTTAGCCATATTGCAAAACAGCTACTTAGGCGATATTCGTAATCAAACCTCACGCCGTTATGCTGTTATTACCGCATATAATGGCGGCGCAGGCAGCGTTCTGCGGGTGTTCCACAGCGATAAAAAGCAAGCCGCGCAGCGTATTAATAATTTAGAACCGGGTGAAGTGTATGAAACCTTGTCCACTAAGCACCCTGCTGCAGAGTCACGTAATTACCTGATTAAAGTGAACAAAGCACAGAAAAATTATCTACGTTAAAATTTTCCAATAGTGAATGCCAGCCAAAATTTGATTTAAGGCTGGCATTAGTCATTAACCTTAATAATTTTATGTGTTTTCGATTAAAAACTAGCTAACATGTTGAAAAAAAGCGCATACAGTCAAAAGTTTATTGAAAGCGCCTTGACTCAACCAATGAAATCAGGTTTAATACGCTCCGTTGCCCGGATAGCTCAGTCGGTAGAGCAGGGGATTGAAAATCCCCGTGTCCTTGGTTCGATTCCGAGTCCGGGCACCACTTCTTTAAAGAACCCGCCCAAAAGGCGGGTTTTTGCTTTGTATCTACTTGAAGTCAGCACTCGCCCAATGTTTCAACTTAACTAAATTCAACTCGAACCTACCCGTATCAACCTTACTGTGCGGGTAAAACATGCCGTTTTTTATAAGCAGCCCTGAGGTTTTCCATAGCATGATCCAGTACATCCCGTGGAGACGCAACATTTAGTCTCATATGTTGTTCCCCCCCGGGACCGTATTGCTTTCCTGGGGAGAGCCCCAATCCCGCATCTCTGGTAAAAAAGGTCGCTAGTTGTTCATCATCCATACCTAATTTTTCAGCGTTCAAAAATAATAAATAAGAAGCTCCTCCATGTACAACAGAGAGGTCTGGGCAATGTTTTTCTATTGTTGCTTTTACAAATGCTATATTATCTGCCAGATACCCCAGTAATTTCTGATACCATTCTTCACAATGAATGAATGATGAAAAAATAACTGCCTGTTGAAGATAATTTGTCTCAGCAAGATGACATTGATCAAGAAAACCAAATACCTTTTCACGTAATTGTGGGTTCTTAATAATCATGAACCCACCCTGCACCCCCGGTACATTGAATGTTTTTCCGGGAGAGTGCAAGACTATCGACTGGCTAACCATGTCATCATCTAAGTTAAAAAAAGGTATATGTGATGTTTTAGAAAATACTAAATCACTATGTACTTCATCCGATATTACGATAACGTTTTCTTCATGGCAGTAACGCTTTATTTTTGAAAGTGTCTCTTTGCTCCATAAGACTCCACCAGGATTATGAGGAGAGACGAATAAAAATAATCTAGATTTTTTTAATTTGTCTCTAAAATCAATCCAGTTAATCTCATAAGAACCCTGACTTTCAATCAACTGGGACTGTATAAGAGTACGCTCACACCCTGGCACTAATTCTCGATATGGGTCGTATATCGGTGTCAAGGTCAGAATATTATCCCCCGGTTGAGATAGAGCAAGCAAAGATAAAACAACTGATTTTATTACTCCCGGAATAAAATGTATCCACTCCTCTTTAATCTGGCAATCATACCGCTTTTTATACCAGTAAATTATAGCCTCTTTCCAACCAGGGTAGTCCATATTATATCCCTGAATTGACTGTGAAAGAACGGATTTCATCTCTGACAAAATAGCATCGGGAGTACTAAAATCCATATCCGCAATCCATAAAGGTATAACGGTATCTGTCCCAAACATTTGTTTCATTTGCCCAGTTTTGCGGGATATAGGATCTCTGGAAATAGCTTGATCAAATAAAGACATATTTTGTACACCATTGTCTCGATATTAAATTAAATTTTCTGTAGCTCAGGATGCAGCCAGATATTCGGGGTCGTCATCTTTATCGTAAGGAGCAATACCAATACCTGTAGCGGCCCATAACAGAGCAAAAAATACACCGCTGTAACACAGAATTGCCCAAGGAAGATAATCGAGAGTTGCAACACCCAGCATCGTGGCACAATACACCCCAGAAGCTGACCATGGAATTATAGGCTCAACTACCGTACCTGCATCCTCTGTGGTTCTGGAAAGATTTTTAGTAGCCAGCCCTCTCCTTTTATATTCATCTTTAAATGCATCCCCGCATAGTAACAATGGTAATGTGCCATTTGCAGTACAAGCGCATATAGTAAAAGCACTCAGAATCGTTGTAAGTATTAGTCTGAAGGTAGATTTCACCCCTTCAGTCATTCTATGAATAACCGTATGCAAAGAGCCTGTTGCACTCATAGCACCAGCAAAACTGAACGCACTGAATACGGTAACGAAACTGCTAAACATGGAGATTGCCCCACCTCGCTCTAGTAAGCGTGGCATATCTGAAGATAATGTCGAAATATTCACGCCATCAGCCATACTTAATCTAAAGCCACTTACCACAGACTCTCCTACAGAAGCAGGAGTAAATGACTGGAAAACAAGTGCTAAAATGACTGAAACTAACGTTGATAAAAAAAGCATTGGAATGGGCGGTTTCTTGCTCAAAGAACCGTATAGTACAATGATAGGTGGCAAAATAAGCAAAACATTAAAATTATATACTTTAGCAATAGACGTCATCAGTATGGCAATACTGTCCGGTGTTGTCGCTGAGGCATCAATACTTAACCCCATATAAGTATATACAACACAGCACAGAATAAATCCGGGACCAGTTGTCCAAAGCAGATGGCCTATATGTGAATATAAATTCACACCTGCTGCTAAAGCTGCCATATTTGTCGAATCGGAAACAGGAGAAAGCTTATCTCCAAACCAGCAACCAGAAACAATGGCTCCAGCGGCAATCGCTAAGGGAATATTCAATCCGATAGCAACTCCTATCATTGCAATTCCTATTGTTCCGATTGATCCCCATGACGTTCCCGTACAAACAGAAATGAGAGCTCCAAGAAAGAATGCCGAAATATAAAAATACTGCGGATTTATAATCTTAAGGCCATAATATATCATCATAGGAATAGTGCCGGATACCATCCATGCACCAATAAGAAAACCAATACTAGCTACAATTAAGATAACGGGTAAGGCCTCTGATATTTTCAAACAAATAGATTTCAAAATATCATCCCACGTATAACCATGGGCAATAGCAACAAAAGAAGCTGTCGCTGTTCCTAAAAGGATCATGGGTTCAGCGCGTATATTAAATACAAAATATCCAATACTAATTGCAGCTAACATAATAAGCATAGGGAACAGTGACCAGAAGAAAGAAGGTCGCTGCTTACCTGGATGTGGAATGTTTTTCATTTTATATATCCCTGATTTTTATATTATGGAACAGGCTTATATTTCATTATTATTTACACTTACTTATTTATATGTTTAATACCTTTCTCTGGTGAGGAAACATGTAGACTATGTTCATGACTCAACCTTCGGTACTCTTTAGGAGGTATACCAACATGGTTTTTGAAAATACTGTAGAATCGGCTGCTAGATGTAAAACCAGCCAGCATGGCGATATCCATAATCGGTTTATCAGTATCGCTTAGCAGTGCTCGGACATGGTTAATACGTAGTGACATGATGTATTGCTTTATCGACATCTGCATAGACTTCTTAAAAATACCCATGGCGTAGTGAGTATTTAATTTCACATGTTCAGCGATATCATTAACAGTAAGGTGTTGATCACTATTTACGGCAATAAATTCAAGCATCTGACTGACATAAAACTGCGCGTGACGAGAGGTAGAATTCTGGGTTGAAGAAGATGTTTTATGTGCAGATACAGGGGACCATCCCAACATACTAAAGCGCTTAAGCATCAGAGCAACTTCATCAATTGCCAATTGTCGAATATGTGGATTAGGACTGTTGAGTTCATTCTGCCAGCGCTGAACCTCAATAATGCTCAACGGCTGTACGCTCAAAGATTGTATCACCCTCCCGTGCGTAACATGATTTATTAACTCCCGTTCCAAAGGCCACGATAAAAACAAATGCATAGGTAGGTTTATAATAGCCATTTGCTGGCAGTACCCCGGATCTATTAACTGATGGGGAGTGCATGCCCAGAATAATGTCACATGCCCCTGCTGGAACTGCACGGTCTCATTATTTATCAGGTAATTAACATTACCATCGAATGGAATATTTATTTCTACCTGTCCATGCCAGTGACTGTAAGACATTGCTAGAGGCGCCCGGAGTTCTATGTCCATTCTTTGCGACTCTGAATATAGAGCCAGTGGGCTTTTGGTCTGCTTATCATAACTACGGCACATATATGGATCATTCGGTAACCGTGGATAGTTTTTATCTGCCATAGCACTTACTCCGAGCCAACTGATTGAAAAGGTATCTACTGCATTTGTATCTTAGCGTAGATACTTCCCAAATTTACCTACATTTCATTGGATTTAATCCCATAAAGTCAGATTACGATGTGGCAGATCATCAATCTGACTTTATGGGAATAATCTTTTGTAAGTTTACATTCCATGTTAAGCAGTAACTTTTGTTAAGCTTCATCCTATACCTCTCAGTTGAAAGCCTAAATTGGTGGCCTATAAAACTGTATTGCGCCAGATTATCCAATCGTTCAGCTATTTGAGAGAGCTTTTCTGGCATCAGTTGTTGGGGACAGAGCATCAATGAAAGCTAGTAGAGAAAATGCTAGCGCCAGTAATGCGCCAAATACTACAAAATAAGGCCTGTGGTGCAGCCACGATATTATATGTAGCGCCCTAAAAAATTAGAAAAAATGGGAACAAAGCTGCTTAATTACTGAACTTATCAAAAGTTCAACTGGTCATCAGAACTTGATAGAAGGAGCTAGTTAATGATTGACTCTTCCTCTGTTGAGGTTGGTAATACATAATTGATTCATTTTCAAGCACCACACAGTGCTTTTATGGTGTATCTATTTTAATAAGAGAGAACTCCTTATGAGCGTACCCCAAACAAAAGCTGAACTACTTTTAGCTATTAATAAAAATTTCAGTAAATTAATTAGTTACCTTAATGCAATCCCGCCAGAAGTTATCTCAGAGCACTCAATGGATGGACATGCCAAAGGAACGGAAATGAGTGTTCGTGATCTTGTTTCGTATTTGCTCGGATGGAATTCTCTTGTTGTAAAATGGATCACCTCTGATGCCAAAGGTCTGCCAGTCGATTTTCCAGACACTGGTTTTAAATGGAACCAGCTAGGTCTTCTTGCCCAAAAATTTTATTCAGATTACAGTGAGTTAAATTATAACTCGTTAGTAGCTGAACTTCAGACTGTAAAAAATGAAATTGTGAAGCTTATTGATGAGCGAACTGATGATGTTTTATATGGTAAACCATGGTACTCAAAATGGACAATGGGCCGGATGATCTCATTTAATACTTCTTCGCCTTATGCTAACGCTAATGGGAGATTAAGAATGTGGGCAAAAAATAATAATATCAATTTAAAATAAGCATCAGCATCAAATTATATGGACGAAAATTCGCTCTATCCCCATGTCTTTTTCAGATGAAAAACCAAAAACTAGGAAAAATTAAAGTTCGTATGCTATTTACTCATGAAAAAGGTGTACCTTTACTTATTGAGTATCTAAAAAGTCATAAGGACTTAATTGAGAATCTCACTATCAGAGATATCAAGAAAGAGCGCGTCGAGGTAAATTTAAAGCTATTAGTACGCCAAAAAATCACTTTACCTGAATTTTACTGTTCTTTAAAACAGTTGGAATATGTGCATTCTGTTTCTCTAGATCATTAATTTTCTCACTTTTAAGGTGTTATATTTCCGCTAAATAAAAGGCGAATTACTTAAATAACCTGCTTATATTCGCAGGTTATTTACTTATAAATTACCTTTCCCCACTATAAATTCCGTAAATCCTCTGGAATATTTTTTTTCAAAATACGCCAAAAATCCTCTGCAGTTTTATTTAGTCGTGTATCCATGCGGTAAATATACGCTTGGATAGGTATCGTTAATTCAGGTGTATCCAAACAAACGAGTTTTTTTTCTTTCAATTCATTCACTACAGAATAAATGGGTAACCATGCTATACCATGGCCATCCAAAGCCATATTTTTTAGTAACTCACTCATTGATGACATAAAAAGTGTTTTTGAATTGATCGCACCAAACTCACTTAACCGACGATTAACTAATCTTCCCATATATGAAGCACTGGTATAATTCAGCAGCGGCACTTGAGGTTGATAGATGTCAAATAGCGGCTTACCCTGCTCATCCGCTGCACAAATTGGGTATAATTCAGATTCAAATACATTCAATGAGGAAAATGGTGATTGCATTAAATCTTCATCATAAAATGAGATAATAAAATCACTTTTCCCTTCTCTCAATGTGTTCACAACTTGTACGACATCAATAGCCTCAACATGGTAAACAAATTCTCCACCGTAGCCAGACAGCCCGTGAACTAATTTTGGGAGTAATGTTAACGACAACGAATGAGCTGCAGCAATTTTAATATTCGGTAGGCTCAATACATTATGGCCGGATAATTCATTTAAGTTACATTCCAGTTGTTGTAATAAACTACGCGCTTGAGAATGAAAAATTTTGCCCTCTTCAGATAACTGTAAAGGGGACGTCGTTCTATCAAATAATTCAACGCCAATGGCTTCCTCTAAAGCTTTAATACGACGGCTAAACGCGGGCTGAGAAATACTTCGCTGTTCTGCTGCATGAGAAAAATGTCGGCACGATTCTAGTGTTAAAAAATCATATAGCCATTTTGTTTCTATATTTTTCATCTTATTAAGCCTTAAATTGACTTGCTGTTAAAATATAAAAAATCAAAAGTATTTTTATTGATATTTTAAGTTAATGACTGGTTAAATAATCAAACTAAATTTGTAGTGGCGTTATTTGTATTATGCATAGCCCTACCATTTAAAACATTAACAAAAATCAAAAATTAATTTCATTTGCTTTTTTTAATCCATAGAATCCAGTCTATTCAGGCTTTCAGAGCCATTTATAAAAATGCTTTTATTTTGAATAAAAACTCTTAATGCATATCTTGCATCAAACCATACTTACTTGCATTTCTCATCTTAGATAAACATTGATAAATATTAACCACAGGCTAGGCAGTTATAAATAAGTTAATAACCATTTTAACATTAAAGTATATGTTAAATAAATTAATAAAGATAAGTGCTTATTGTTTTTTATTTTATAAAAAGACTAATGAAATGCAGGAGTATTAAAATGAAAGGCTTAATTGGTGTATTAGGTGGTATGGGGCCTGCCGCTACTGTCGATTTATTTAATAAATTCGTAAATTATACCGTAGTAAATAGAGACCAAGAGCATATTCCTTTAATTATATCATCTATTCCTGATATACCAGACCGAACGGACGCACTATTAAACCATGGTGAATCTCCTCTACCTTTAATGACTGACTATTTGAGAAAGCTAGAAAATGCAGGTGCCGAATGCATTGTTATACCTTGTAATACCGCACATTTTTGGTTTAGTGAACTGAAAGAGGTTTGCCACGTCGATATGCTAAGTATCGTTGAAACGACAACGAAAGAGGTACTAGCAACTAAGAAAAAAAATATCGGATTACTTGCAACAAATGCCACCATGTATATGGGGTTATACCAAAAAAATATAGAGAGCAATTATTTAAATTGCATTACACCTGATAAAAAAAACCAAGAAAATGTAATGGAAAGCATTTATTTATTAAAGTCAGGGAATAAAAAAATGGCTGAATCCATTATGAAAAAACAAGCTGAGATATTATTCTCCCGAGGAGCTGAAGTTATTGTTCTTGGCTGTACCGAAGTCCCTGTCATTCTTGAAAATGAAATAAATAATTATCCAGATAAATATATCGACTCAACTAGCTCATTAGTCAGAGCAAGTATTCACTGGTATGAAAACAGAGTCGGAAAACAAAATTTAATGATAAATAAAAATATTTAACTTATATCAACTATCAAAAATTAATTTTTTATATTACTCATGACAATATATTGTCTATTGGAGACGATTATGGTTTGGCTAGAAATCATTGTTGTATTAGGTGCAATATTCTTTGGTATTCGCATGGGCGGAATAGGTATAGGGCTCTGCGGTGGATTAGGATTAGCTGTATTAACCATCGGGTTTGGTTTACCCATTGGCTCACCACCTGTTGATGTTATTTTAATTATTATGACGGTCGTGGTAGCAGCTTCGGCATTACAAGCTGCTGGTGGGATGGATTATCTAGTACGCCTAGCCAGTAAATTTATGCGTAAAAATCCTAAGTATTTGAATATAATAGCACCAATCACCACTTGGGTGATGACTATCATGGCTGGTACAGGTTTCATTGTGTTTTCTATGCTGCCTGTGATAGCGGAAATTGCGAAAGATTCGGGTATCCGACCATCAAGAACATTAGCAGGCTCAGTGGTTGCCTCACAAATTGCTATTTCTGGCTCTCCAATCAGTGCAGCAATGGCTGCGATGTTGACAATTATGGAAGGTAACGGCATCACTTTTATCGTTGTCATGTCAGTATGTTTACCCGCCTCTTTTGTTGCTGCTATGGTTGCCGCCTTTATTGCATCGCGTCAAGGCTGCGAACTTGAAAACGATGAGGTCTATTTAGAACGTTTACAAAAAGGCTTAGTGCATAAGTACGAAGAGAAAAAAGGCGAGAGCACAACGAGAGAAAAATTCTCTGTTGTTCTATTCATTATTGCCACTATTGCTATCGTGATCCTCGCTGCATTCCCACAATTACGTCCTGGTTTTGATATCGGTAAGCCGATGGGAACACGAGATATCATCATCATTTGTATGCTAAGTGCAGCATGTTTGATGGTAGTTTTCTGTAAAACATCACCGGATTCCATTGTATTGGCACCAACATTCCGTTCAGGAATGAGTTCTCTTGCGGTGATTCTCGGAATTGTGACATTAGGCACTACTTTTGTTGATGCCCATATGGACCAAATCAAGGCCATCGCGGGAGATGTGTTATCTGCATACCCTATTTTATTGGCTTTAGTGCTGTTCTTAACCTGTGCCTTGCTATATTCACAAGGTGCCACAACACCGTTAATTATTCCATTAGCCATTGCCTTAGATGTCCCGACATGGGCAATATTGGCCTCTTTTGTCGCCGTCACCGGGGTATTTGTCTTACCCACTTACCCAACATCATTAGCAGCCATTGAATTCGACTCTACAGGGTCTACTCGGGTTGGAAAATATATTTTAAATCACCCTTTTATGCTACCAGGGCTAGGTGGAATTATTGCAGGTGTCGCCTTCGGTTTTATCATTGCACCAATGATTGTCTAACACTAGGATGTGAGGTCTCCTCACCCCCCTTTAGAATATAACGAAATGATTTTATTGACAAAATGAAGTTAAACTTTGGCTCTATTTAGCTTTATACTTTGCTTAATTGGCAAAATACAATTACAAGGTATAAAGCTATTTTTTTAATACCTATAGGTATATCTGCAAAGAAAATATTATAGCAGCGTATCAAAATGACTCATTACTCTATTTAATTTTTTAAATTAAATTTTATAAATTAAAAATAATATCCTGTTAACCACTCAATATCTCTTTATTAAATGTAGTTTAAATTTGTTTTCATTCAAAAGTGTGAGCTGAAATGTTTTTGCATGAAATATTCACTTCTGAAAATAGTTAAAATAATTATACTCGGCTTCATATTCATTTCTTAAAAAAAACAGAATAAGGAATGAATTAAGATTTTTATTATGATTTTCATCATGTTACAAAGTCAGTTTCGGCAGTCTCATTTCCCAATGAAAGTACTCAATTAGGTGACTAAAATTAGGGCTTAAATCACAAATTTTAGTTTTTAAGATACTTACTTTCAAAAATGACGACGTCGTCATATTAAAAAAAATTTATTTTATCTATAACATTAAACAACCATTTTTCTTACATACATATCAATATTGATAGTTAAGCGTTAAAAAAACTAAAGCAAATGCGTTATAAAAAAACGCTTAATGTTGACGTCAACATTAGGGTTAACAACTAGAAAGAGGTCTTAGAACATGAGTAACCTACCTGAAAAAATGAAAGCAGTTGTTTGTCATGGCCCACATGATTATCGCTTTGAAAATATTAAAAGACCAACGCCAGGATTTAGAGAAGTTGTCATCAAAGTTGATGGGTGCGGGATCTGTGCTGGCGACTGTAAAGCCAACGATGGTGCTCAAATGTTTTGGGGAGATGACCCATGGATCAAAGCCCCAGTAGTTCCTGGCCATGAGTTTTATGGCCGCGTTGCAGAGCTCGGTGAAGGCTCCGCTGAAAAATTCAAACTGAAAATCGGCGACCGCATCTTAGCAGAACAGATAGTCCCTTGCTGGGAGTGCCGTTTCTGTAAGTCTGGCAAATACTGGATGTGTGAAACCCATGATATTTACGGTTTCCAAAAAGAAGTTGCCGACGGTGGTATGGCTGAATATATGCGTTTTTCAGAACGCGCCATTATTCATAAAATCCCTGATGAACTATCTGATAAAGATGCCGCATTAATTGAGCCAATGGCTTGTGCTATCCACACTGTACGCCGTGGTGATATTGATTTAAATGACGTCGTCGTCATTGCAGGTGCAGGCCCACTAGGGCTGTGCATGATCCAAGTCGCAAAATTAAAAACGCCGAAAAAACTGGTTGTCATTGATGCGATTGATGAGCGCCTTGAATTAGCAAAAAAATTTGGTGCAGATGTCGTTATCAATCCACTGAAAGAAGATGCGATTAAACTAGTCAAAGATATGACTGAAGGCTATGGCTGTGACGTTTATATTGAAGCAACGGGTGCACCAATCGGTGTTACTCAAGGGCTAGAAATGATCCGCAAACTTGGCCGTTTCGTGGAATTCAGCGTGTTTGGTAAAGAAACAACAGTTGACTGGTCAATCATTGGTGACCGCAAAGAACTCGATATCCGCGGTGCTCACTTAGGGCCATATAGTTATGAAGTCGCTATTGACCTATTTAGCCGTGGCTTAGTTAGTGCTGATGATATCGTTACTCACTTCTATTCCATCGATGATTGGGAAGAAGCCTTTGTCATGGCGAAATCGGCAGACTCAATTAAAGTCGTCATCAAGCCATAAACATGTTTTAACTGGCAGTAATAATTGATAATTCAAATAAACACTAAATAAGTAAAAACCCTACATATAATTGAACGCTCTTTTAGGAGAACATCTTATGCTGAGTAAATTTAAAAAGTTAGCTGTCGCTGCAAGTGTACTGACTTTAGGTATGGCATTTAACGCTACCGCTAAGCCAGTTTCAGTGGGCATGTCATTTCAAGAATTAAACAATGAATATTTTGTCACCATGAAGGAAGCCTTAGAGAGCGCAACGGGTGATATGGGCGCACAACTATACATTTCTGATGCAGCTCATGATGTATCAAAACAAACCAGTGATATCGAAGATATGTTACAGAAAAAAATCGATATTCTGTTAATAAACCCGGCAGATAGCGTTGGTGCAGAAACGGCTGTACTGGCAGCGAAAAAAGCGGGAGTTGTAGTTATCGCCATTGATGCTCAAGCAAATGGCCCAATTGACTCTTTCGTTGGTTCTAAAAACTATGATGCTGGCTTAATGGCAGGTAAACGTTTAGGTGAAGCACTAGGCGGCAAAGGCGAAGTGGCAATTTTAGATGGTATTCCTGTTGTGCCAATTCTTGAGCGTGTTCGCGGTTTTGAAGCGGCGATGAAAGAATATCCAAATATCAAAATCGTAACTAAATTGAACGGTAAACAAGAACGTGATACTGCAATGAACGTTACAGAAAATATGTTGCAAGCAAATCCAACACTCAATGGGATTTTCAGTGTTAACGATGTCGGCTCTTTAGGTGCGTTAGCAGCGATTGAGTCCTCTGGTCGTGATGTCAAATTAGTGAGTGTTGACGGTTCTCCTGAAGCGGTTGCTGAAATTGCCAAAGGTAACTCTCCATTTATTGCTACTTCAGCGCAATTCCCTCGTGACCAAGTTCGTATTGGTTTAGCTATGGGCTTAGCAAAATACTGGGGTGCCAATGTCCCTAAAGAAGTCCCAATTGATGTTAAATTGATCGACAAAACCAATGCTAAAGATTTTCACTGGTAATAGTTAGTTATCAATAACCAATGTATTGCACCTGTATTTCTGATGTTCGGTGCAATACATTTTCATAAATATTAATTATTAAATGCATATTGGAATAAAAATTCCAAATGGCTTTGTTACCCATTTTTAAGCAGTTGAGAAATATAGGGAAGCAATATGATGCAATTATTAGCATTAAAAGATGTCAGTAAAACTTTCCCTGGGGTTAAGGCGTTAGATAATATTAATCTCTCCCTAGAAAAAGGGGAGGTTCACGCATTATTAGGTGAAAACGGCGCAGGTAAATCAACGCTAATGAAAGTGTTATGTGGAATACATAAACCTGATAGCGGACAAATTCTGATTGAAGGCAAAGAACACACCTTTCATAACTACAGAGATGCCATCAAAGCTGGCGTAGGTATTATTTTCCAAGAATTTTCTCTTATTCCTTATTTAAACGCTTTTGAAAATATATTTTTAAATCGAGAGTTAAAAAATAAGTTTGGTTTATTAGATAGAAAATTAATGCGAAAAAAATCGCAGGAAATCCTAGCTGAGCTGGGTGTAAATATCAATATTGATGAACCTATTAGCCATTTAAGTATCGCAGAGCAACAGTTTGTTGAAATCGCAAAGGCTCTGTCTTTGGATGCTAAAATTTTAGTGTTAGATGAGCCAACTGCGACATTAACCCCCAATGAAGCAAACCATTTATTCGATGTAATGCGTGATTTAAAAGCTAAAGGGGTTGGAATGTTTTTTATTTCCCACCATCTAGAAGAAATTTATGAAATCTGTGACACCATCAGTGTACTACGTGACGGACAATATATAGGGTCGCGTAAGGTCGATGAAACAGATTTAGACGTTATTATCGAAATGATGGTTGGTCGTGAAGTTGAGAATATTTATCCTCATAAACGCCAATTCAACGAGCAAGAAGTCATCTTAGATGCAGAAGTTCAGCGTTTCTCATATAGCCCAACTAACCACCTTCAATTAAAGAGAGGTGAAATTTTAGGGCTTGCGGGGTTGGTGGGATCGGGTCGCACAGAAACTATTCTTGCCATGATCGGTGCTGATAAAGCATATAAGAAGAAAGTTATTTTAGAGGGCAAAGAAGTTAAAGTTAAATCGGCTGCGGCTGCATTGCAATTAGGTATCGGTTTATTACCAGAAAGCCGAAAAACTCAAGGCCTTGTATTGCCCTTTTCCGTTAAAGAAAATATATGGTTAAACAATCATGCTCAAAAATTATTTTTAATTCAAAATAAAAAAGAACTCACTTTATCTATTGATTTAATTTCCCAAGTAAAAGTTAAAACACCAGAACCTCACACCGCGGTTTCTACTTTAAGTGGTGGAAATCAGCAAAAGGTTGTTATTGCTCGCTGGCTAAATAAACAAGCCAAAATTCTTATTTTCGACGAACCCACCCGAGGTATTGATGTTGGGGCAAAATCAGAAATTTATCAGTTAATGCGCTCTCTAACTGAAAAAGGAATTTCCATTATTATGATTTCATCGGAGCTACCAGAAGTTATTGGTGTCAGTGATAGAGTTTTGGTTTTTCGAGATGGTGAAATTGCTGCTGAGTTAACTGGAGACGAAATAAACTCAACTCAGATCATGGTACATGCGGCCGGCAATATTATATAGGATAACGACTATGTCTAATCAAAGTGCAATTCCATTAACTAAAAATAAATTTAGTTTTTCTAAGCTAACAAAAATACCTGCATTTTTACCACTTGTTGGTTTAATTCTTTTATTTGTCTGCATGTCCATTTTTAATGAACATTTTTTAACTGTAAATAACCTTTCGACCATTGCTCGTCAGGTTTCTATTAATGCCATCATCGCTATTGGTATGACATTTGCTATCTTAACAGGTGGAATTGACTTGTCCGTTGGTGCTGTTATGGCACTTTCTGGAACCTTGATGGCTGGCTTAATGAAATATTATGGAATGGACCCTTACGCCGCAATTGCGCTGGGCTTATTATCCGGTGTTGCTTTTGGTTTCATTAATGGAATTTTAGCCGCTTATGGTAAAATGCCACCAATCATTGTCACTTTAGGCGCCATGATTATTGCTAAAGGGCTAGCCTTAATTTATACCGGTGGCTACCCAGTGTCAGGGTTACCTCAAGAATTTGCTTTTTGGGGACGCGAAGAATTAATGGGAATTCAAGTTCCTATTTTATTAATGCTTGGCCTTTATCTTATTTTCTATGTTGTACTAAATCATGTCTCTTTTGGCCGTTATATTTACGCCATTGGCGGTAATGAAGAAGCCGCACGCCTCAGTGGTATCCGCGTTGAACGTTATAAAATGTTAGTTTACGTCATTAGCGGTTTTACTGCTGCATTCGCTGGGTTAATATTTACCTCTCGAGTAATGAGTGGGCAACCCAATGCAGGGGTAGGATTTGAGTTAGATGCTATTGCTGCGGTCGTACTCGGCGGCGCTTCAATTGCAGGAGGCCGTGGTATGATCATCGGCACACTGATTGGCGCAATGATCTTAGGCGTACTTAATAATGGTTTAAATTTATTAGGTATTTCACCTTATGTTCAATATATTGTAAAAGGTTTAATTATTTGGGGCGCTACCTTAATTAGTTCAATGAAACGCTAAATTAATAGTACCTCATCGCCATTAAAATAGGCAGGTATCGTTACCTGCCTATCTATAATCGCCATACTTCAAGTTGCATGGGTGTTGACTGTGTTCATATATGACTCGAATTCTTTAGAGTATATAAATCATAACGGGTTTTCTTTCTAACTCTTATTAATAAACAACAAGTTTCCCATCAACAAATATTTGCTTTGTTTTATAATCTTTATGTGAATCTCGCTCTATTTCAGAAAACAATAACTCAGTTGTTAATTCACCAAGATATACCGAATCATGATGTACACCAGAAATAGATAAATGGTAAGTATCTGCATAGGGTGGTAAATCTACAGAAAAATAACGGCAAGAAAGACCTAGTTCTAAAATAATTTTATACATCCCTGCCGTAATAATTCCATTCAGCCCAACAATATACATATTTGGTGTATAAAGCTCTTGAACTTTTTTTCTTAGATAATCTTCGTCATTCTTGTTAAACATATAACTGCTGTATAAGACATTAATATTTTTTCTATTTGGAAAGTTTTCATATATACCCGCTAAACGAGACAAACTAATTTCAGATCCTTCTGGCCCTGAAACAATCAGTGTATTTTCACTATTTTGCTGGTTAAGAAATTTTCCTGTTAAAGCGCCAATTTCAAAATTTTTCAAAAACAACCCCGAATACTTATTCTGATAACCATAAATTGAACGGTCAACAAAAACTAAAGGCACATTATGTTGATCAATTAATGATAAGTAACTTGGTTGATAGTCTTTATCATCACGAACTGGCGATAGTAGGATCCCACTCGCTTTGTAGCTGACTAATGTTTCGATTGCTGTTTTTTCTGCTTTTTCATCACTATCTGAATCAAAAATCATGACTTGATAGCCTTTTTCTTTCGCTAAGCGTGAGACAGTTTGAATCAGTACGATATAAAATGGGTTAAATGTGCTATCAGTAACCACACCTATTATGCGGCTATTTTTATTTTTCAGATTACGTGCAAAAAGATTTGGCACATAATTGAGCTCTTGTGCTATCGCTAATATTTTATCTCGAGTTTCCTTCTTTACCATCTCAGGATGATTAAATGCTCTAGAGACTGTAATATCAGTTACATTAGCACGTTTAGCTATATCAATTATCGTTGTTGAGCTATCTTGTTTTGTCATAATTATACTAGTCAACCTTTAATGATTACCCAGAAGAGTATATTAGCAATCCATTTCACTATTATCAGGGTAGAAAAATGCGATGGTTCATTATACCTTTTTGAGCTTGAAGATAAATCAAATTTACTTTTTTAAAGAAGAATAAATGATTGAACATTCAAAATAGTGACACACTGCATGAATTATAAAAATTTATTTAATAAGTGATATTTAAAACCTATTTCAAATGACATTAAATTCAATCAATACTGATGAAATCAACCCTAAGGCAACAAAGATAACAGCACTTGAAAATAGTATTTGAATGGCTTTATTAGAAATATAATGCATTATTAATCGACCAATTAATAAGCCAACAACACATGAAGCAATGAAAACGATGCTAATTTCTTTAGGATATTGAAACCCATTCCAGACATTAATAAAAATACTAATACTACCAATACAGAAGATAACCATTAATGATGTTGCGATAATACTCTTCATATTCAAATTAGTGAATTTTCGCAATGCAGGAACAATAATAAAACCACCACCGACACCTAACATGCCAGTAAGTAATCCTGTAATGACACCAATTCCCCCAAAGATTAACGCTGTTTTAGTGTTCCAAGTAAATTTCCCAGTTTCTGTATTAATTAAACAATGTGCATCATTTTGCTCATCACCCCGATTGAAAAATATACGTCCCCCGACATAAAGCATAACAAGGCTAAAAATAAGCGTTAACCAAACTGGAGGAACAATATGGGCAAGGTAAATACCATACTTAGCAGAAGGAATACTCAATAGCGCTATCCAAATAGCTGCTTTATAGCGAATATTCTTTTTTATAAGCCCTTGAATAACACTAATAAAAGCCGCTATTGTAATAGCTAAAAGCCCTACAGGTGCTGCTAATGCTACACTCCAATTTTGGCTTGCCATTAAAGCAGGAACAGCAAGAATTCCACCTCCCGCTCCCGTTAAACCTAGTAGACAGCCTATCAATAGCCCTTCTAATATCAGTATTAACATTATGAATGTCTTATCATTATTATTAAATATATTCGCTGAATATTAACGCTTACCGAGCGTTTTCTCCAATACCATTAATGCCCTATTAAATGGTACTTCTCCTGCAATAATATCGATTAACCGAGTATCTTGGAAAACCGCAATTGTCGGCACTGATTTTATACCATATCGAGGAGCTAAAGTGGGCGATTGAGCAATATCAACAATACCAAAATCGATGTTATTTTCTTGAAAACACTCAGAAAGCTTAGTAAAAATAGGATACATATTTTTACACGGTAAACACCAAGAAGCCGAAAAATAAACAACTACAGTTTGTTGCTCATCTTGCTCTAGGGGGTAAAGTGTACTCGAGAAATTATCACTATCTAATGATAAAATATTCGACATTATATGCTACCTTTTGTGATTTTTTCCTAAACTAACATATTGGAACAATACACTAGATAATAAGTCACCTTTTGTCCATTAATTATTTAGTATTATTTGGCATTTGATTACTTTCATTTAAGAACAATAAACCAATTTAACATTTTATCACAATAAAGCATAAAAATATGATTCATAATAAATAGTAAAAACAAACTCGCTATATTAACTTTAAAAAATCATACGATATATAAACCACTTTTAGCTTTTTATTATACATTGGATTTTTATTCCTGAATATTATTAGCTTTGATGAACCTAGATTATTTAAAGATGTTTATTATTAAAAATAAACTATATTTTTACTCTTATTCATTATTAGCTTTTCAATTTTAACCCATTTAGATGGGGATCCGTTTCTGTTCTTTTTCTTTATCAAAAATCATATTCAGCTTCTCATGGGCATTGTCTGTATATCGACTTAAATCAGTAACATCTTGTTTCTGATTTGCCTTATCGCAAATAACAATCTCACCTTCCGATACCGCTGTATGAGTGGTGTTGCTGCCTTTGCCTGCATTGATGCCAGTTTGTTTATCCACCGATTGGTAATCGCTGTGCATCTCGGTTTTGCTGGCATTGAGACTCAGTGAACCACCGCCCGCTTGGCTACCATAGGGAGACAAAAGGTAAGCAAAATCGATCTATAGCTAAAATTACGTTTTAAAATCATTAGAATTATTAATTGTATTGGTTTGAGATAAAGTAATATACGAAACATCACACACCTTAAGTCAAATTACAGTCACACTCATTTAAGCTTTTTTATAACTCATCTAACTTCATATATTATGATTATGATTATGATTATGATTATGATTGTGATTATGATTATGATTATGATTATGATTATGATTTAACATAAAAATATTTTTTGTAATAAACAATATAAAACGGTAGCAATTTAAATAAATTATTTGAGTTCAATGCGATTTTTTATAAAACTTACCTTTATTTGTATCAAAAACACAAATAAAGCCCATTAACTAGTTGAATAAAATGAAATCTTAAGAAAAAACACCCGTTAAATGTATAAGTAATTATTATATTTCAATTCTGAATCGACAATAGATAACAAGGCAAAAATTAATTTGCTCTTGTTATCTATTTTGACGAGAGAAAAATAATTAGCTATTGCTAATATTAAGCTTCAGCGCAGCGGCGATAGCGAGTGGCGAAAAGGTGATGCTGGCGGCAAATAACGCGGCAAGAATGGCAAAATAACCATCGAGAGGCATTTTAAAACTGTGGGCTTCCATCGTACCTGTTGCATAAATCAGCACAGGAATATATAGCGGTAAAACAAGCAAGCTCACCAAGACACCGCCTTTTTTTAAGGAAACGGTTAATGCTGCACCAATCGCCCCAATAAAACTCAATACAGGTGTGCCCAATAATAATGTCCCTGCTAATACAAATAGTGTGTCTGCGCTAAAAGACAACATTAATGCCGCAACAGGGGATAACAAGATCAAGGGCAGCCCTGTGACTAACCAGTGGGCAATCACCTTCGCAAATACAGTGATAAATAAAGGATGCGGTGCGAGTAACAGTTGCTCAAGGGAGCCATCAAGGTAGTCATCCTTAAATAAACGCTCTAGTGATAATAGTGAAGACAAAATGGCCGCAACCCAAAACACCCCAACCGCAATGCGCGCTAATAATTGAGGTTCAGGACCAATACTCAAGGGAAATAGTGTGATAACAATTAAGAAAAACCATAGCGGATTAACGAGCTCAGAAAAACCTCGGAACGCAATTTTAAGCTCTCTTTTAATTAATAACCAAAACATGATTCAACCCCGCCCGTCAGTTTTAGTGAACCAAATTGCCCTGACATCGCTTGGTGGGAGGTAAACAAAATAATCCCCCCTTGCTCTGCATGCTGATGAAAACGTTCTGTTAAACGAGCAACCCCCGCCACGTCAATTGCGGTAAAAGGCTCATCAAGTATCCACAGAGGGGCTTCGCTTAGCCATAACCTCGCTAAATTAACACGCCGTTGTTGCCCAGCAGAAAGTTGGCTAACAGGAATATCTTCATAACCAATTAACGAAACTTCCTCTAAAGCAGACCAAATACGCTCACCTTCATGCCCTTTATGGTGCATTTGGTAATAAAATTTGAGGTTTTCATAAGGTGTTAATAATGATTTAACCGCTGGTTTGTGGCCTAAATAAAGTAAATGACGAGTAAATTCTTCTTTTAGTTTATCAATCGATTGATTATTCCAACAGACCGCCCCTTCATCAGGTTTTAATAACCCAGCCATCATTCGTAGCAAGGTCGTTTTTCCTGCTCCATTTGGCCCTTCAACTTGCAAGATTTCACTAGGTTGCACTATAAAATCAAGTTGATGGAATAACACCCTATTTTGCCGATGGCAACTCACTTGTTGAGCACTTAGCATGAAGCACAATTCCCGTTATTTTTATTTTAAGGTTAGCTTTTTGCAACTTTGTTCAACAGCATATCACTAATAGAGTCGCTCGATATTGCTTCACCGCAAAGCACTTGCATCAAAACCTCTGAACCTAGCGTAGATAATGAAAACAACATATCAGGTTTAAGTAAGCGAACTTTATCCATATTGCTTTCTTGGTTAATTAGCACCACTGTTTTTACCGAGCTACCTTCCCCTGCTTGCTCTTTCACTCCCAATAAAGCGAAAGTACTGAGCGAATCGCTATCTGTCATCACTAACACACACTTTGCGTGTTTAACATTAGCAGCGGCGAGCAATTCGGAACTGGTTGGGTCACCGGTCACAATATTATCTTTTTCGGGATAATGACTGCGATGGTTTTCTTGGCAAATCACAGCCACCGGCAGCTCTCGTTTTTTCAGCCCTTGATAGACATTGACAGCCATTGGTGTGCTACCAATCACCACATAATGATTTTTCATATAAGAAAACCTCTTACGCACAATTTCTTTCGTACCTTTCGCTAACACCCCAACAATATAAACCACTGAAGTGGTAAAAATTGTAATTCCTAAAATAATCACCGTCACCGTGAATACACGCGCATCCACTGTAACCGGAACAATGTCACCAAACCCGACCGTTGTCATGCAAACTAAAGCAAAATAAAAGGCCGTTGTGCCGTCTTTAACCACTGGTGAAAATTCATCACCAATATATAAAGTACCAAAAATAGAATACAGCAATAATGCAATAATACAGGTTATTGCCACAAACCCGGCACTGGTTAAGCTATGGTGATGATACAACTTCCAAAAAAGGCACAAAGCAACCAATAAAAAGAGGGAAAAATAACCTTGATGTATGTTTTCTTGTGTTAACCGCAGGTCAACAAATGAAATAATCCCAAGTAAAAATAAGGAGAACACCCAAGCAATACGGGCTCCGTTAACCATAAATAGCGATAGGAAAATCAGTGAAATTCCCAATAAAAAACGAGGAATATCCAGTAACTTCATAAAGCCGAGTGATTTTAACCACTGTGTTAGCCCTGACTCGCGCCAATCAATGTAGTCGGTATAAGCACTTAATACAGGCTTTAAAATCATTGCGCCATCAATAATAATTAGCAATGAAAGCAACACCCTGATTGATAGGGGTGATTTTAAAAAAGCCACAAATGAATTATCTAACATGTATTGCTCTCACCCTTCATTGATGCATTCGTCAAATTTTCTTATATACCATAAATATATCAAAGGATAGTACCAATGGCGTAAAGACGATGACAAATGCTAATTGGACATTTTACTATTTTAACAATGGCTAGCAAAACATCGTCTATAATTGAATATCACGATAGCTGCCCAATTCCAAGCGAACAAAACAGCTTTTAAAAAACACTAGTAAACAAACGGTTATATGATTATTAAGGAAATATTATTTATAGATAATATATTTTGGAACTTAAACTACGTCTTTATATCTAAAAACCGATTTCTCAATTATTTTTCAATTCGATTTAACAATAATAGAAAACAAGAGTTTAAAAACCTATGAGTAACACTACACACTCGGAAAAATTTAGCTGGACCTCACTGTTCTGGTTACTAATCTACTTTTGGTATTTTTCATCACTATTACAACTGTATGTGCTCGTAACAGGGCAAAGTAATTCTATTGGCCTAAGAGATTCACTACTCTATAGCTCTCTTTGGCTGGTTCCTGCCCTACTGTTCCCTAAAAAAGTTAAGTTAGTTGCGGGACTAATTGGTATTGTTTTATGGCTTTCTTCGGTAGTTGCCCTCGCCTACTTTGTGGTTTATGGGCATCAAATATCCCAAAGTGTCATGTTTGTGATGTTTGAAACCAATACTAATGAAGCAGGCGAATTCCTTAAACAATATTTTAGCTTCAAAGTCTTAGGTGTCATACTCGCCTATACTGTAGTCGCAATTTTCCTATGGACACGTCTAAAACCGGTAACACTGCCAAAGTCAGGGCGAATCGGTATTTCATTGTTAATTTTAGTTATTTTGTTCGGTATTCCTTATTATAACAAAGGCATTAAACAAGACCGACCAATGGCCAATGTCGCATCATATTTAAATAGTAAACTCGCCTACGCTGCGCCATGGCAGTTTGTGAGTGGTTACTTTTTATATAAAAACCAGCTAGCAAACATGGAAGAATTAATCCGCGACAACAGTAAAATTCCACCATTAGAAAACTTTGTCGATGCAAACGGTGATACACCCCGCACATTTGTATTAGTAATAGGTGAGTCCACCAGCCGCGATAGAATGAGCCTATATGGCTATTCACGCCCAACGACACCTGAGTTAGATGAACTTGCAAGGGATTATCCTGCTAATTTATCCGTATTCAATGATGTTGTGACGTCGCGACCTTATACTATTGAAGCACTACAACAAATTCTGACGTTTGCGACACAAACTGAGCCTGAACTATTCAATTCGCGCCCTTCTATGATGAACATGATGAAGCAAGCGGGCTTTAAAACGTTTTGGATCACTAACCAGCAGACGATGACTGAACGCAACACCTTATTAACGGCATTCTCTCGCCAAACAGATAAGCAATATTATTTGAATAATGATATGGCTCAAAGCTCACGTATCTATGATGACGTGGTTTTTGCACCATTCAAAGAAGCGCTTGCAGACCCAGCAGAAAAGAAATTTATCGTTGTCCATCTGTTAGGAACACATATGCGCTATGAATTCCGCTACCCAGAAGATAAAGCCATTTTCAAAGATAAAGACAGCGTGGTTCCCGCTAACCTAAATGATGACGAAGTGAAAGATTATAATGCTTATGATAACGCACAACATTATAACGATTATGTTGTTTCAACATTAATCAAGGACTTTGATTCTTCAAAAGAAAATGGTTTTCTGGTGTTTTTCTCAGACCATGGTGAAGATGTTTATGATACCCCGCCTCATGAAATGTTAGGGCGTAGTGAAGGTAAGCCAAGTAAGGTCATTTATAATGTGCCTTTCCTAGTTTGGCAATCACCTGAGTGGCTATCAACTCATCAATTTGATTTGAATGATAAAACAACCCGACCATTCAGTAACATGGACTTTATCTACGCGTGGTCTGATTTAGCAGGTTTAAACTATACTGGGTTTGAGCCCGAAAAAAGCCTGTTTAATGAGGCATTTAAACCTCAACCTCGTTATATTGGTGACCCAGATAATAAATCCTCATTAATGCTTTATGATGATTTAAAACAATAATTAGGTCTCTGTCGGTGAAATGTTATCTGCATTTCACCGACCTATTCATTTAAGCTATAACTTTCAGATGCTGTGCTCCCTTGCGGTTTATTTTACCATCCCGCAAAATAAACGTGACTTCACCACGCCAAAATTCAGCTAAGAAAATATCGTTTATTGATTCAATATCTTGTAATTCAATTTGCTGCATTAACCAAGCTTCATCTCTTTCGATAGATTCCAAACCATAGCTTCTAATAACCCCTTCTTTTATCAGGATCACTGATGGCATATTTTTTTCATCACAAATAATGGTTAGCTGTCCATCAGGTTCTATTTGTGCATAATAAATTTCTTGAAAGGAATGAATGCCTTGTGCATGAATTCGAGATGAAATATTGATGAGGTCTATCTTATTGGCTTTTTCTAAGATGTTTTCCATTATAAATTGGCCTTTTTTAATGATAGGTATGGGATTACCAATGGCCACATTACGAAAAAAATTAAATCTTTTTGTTAAAAAGTTCAAAAAGCTTATAAACAAAACACCAATAATTAAAATAGTCACATACTGGTACAATGGGATAGTATCACTGTAAATCACCCCACCAATAATACCTCCTAAAACAAAATTACCAATAAAATCAATAGGAGTCATTTGGGAAAGCTGCGTTTTTCCCGATAGATTCATATGAGTGATAACAATGGCAAAACCGATAATAAATTTTAAAATAATCAACGAATAATAGTACGCCATAATGCTATTCCTTTGTTATCTAAGCCATACATTTGTTTTCATTATTTATTTAATAATAAGTTCGAACAGTTTAGCTTGGTTTTCTATATTTTATAACTCTATAGCATGGAACAAGAGATGACTTTCCAAAAAAAAGCATTCACTTGAGTTTACAATCAAAAAAAATATAACGATTTCAGTTTTTTACCTAATTATTTTATAACTCACTTAATTTCAACTATAGTTAAATATACACATTGGCGATTATGCCAATATCGAGCTTTAATAACATTTTTACCAGCATCGTGCTAAGGATATGTTTATGAATATAAAACTCATCACTTCACTTCTTTTCGCGGGCCTTGTTACTGTTATCGCTGGTTGTGATGACTCATCCAAACCAAGTGACACCGTTAAACAAGCTGAAGAAAAAGCCCAGCAATTAAAAGAAGATGGTGAACAAAAAGCTGATGAATTAACGAAAGATGCGCAAAATAAAGCTGAAGAGTTAAAACAAAATGCGTCAGAACTGAGCCAAGAAGTTAAAACGGATGCGATTAATAAAGCTGACGAAGTCGCAACCGATATGAAAGAAAAAACGGAATCGCTCAAAGCAGAAAATGACGCAGAAACCAATAAAAAATAATTTTCCGCTCAGTTCCCTTCAAGAATGTGGGCTTTAAATGCCTGCATTCTTATTTGGTGCAAAAAACAACAAAACCCGCCTAACTCGTTCGCCATTCCACGATATAATTATGTTTCTTATTCGCTAGCTACCAGGAAAACTAATGCAAATTAAACATAGCATGGGGTACACAAACCCAGAACTCCTTACTGATGCTTTCAACCTGCGCCAACAAGTTTTTACTCAAGAACAGGGGTTTCCCGCTGATATCGATGTCGATGAATATGATGAGTCCGCATTACATGTCGTTTTGTATTTAGATGGGCAGCCAGCTGCGGTGTTACGTTGTGTACTACTTGAAGACAATCTTATCAAAGTTGGCCGTGTCGCAGTACAAAAATCACACCGAAGTAAAGGGTTAGGACGTGAATTAATGAAATTTGTAGAGCAATATGGCCGTTCTCATCATTACCATAAAATCGCTCTTTCAGCGCAATATACTGCCATTGATTTTTACCATACTCTGGGGTACCAAACTGAGGGAGAAATGTATGATGAAGAGGGAATGGACCACATTTATATGACATTATCTTTAGAGTAATAATTGCCCTTGAATTAAATTTTCTCGCCTCTATATTGGTATATAGGTCAATATTTAATCAAGCAGAGGTGAATGATGGCAAATGGTTGGGCAAATGAAGATGCTGTTCAAGAACAAATTGATGCCACTCTTGATGATGCGGTAGCGAAAGCTCGTCGCCAATTGCACTCAGGTGAAAGTGCCGAGTTTTGTGAAGAGTGTGGTGAGGCAATTCCTGAGGCTCGCCGTTTAGCATTACTCGGCGTAAAATTCTGTATCAACTGCCAAAATGAATTAGATAAAAAACAATCTACATTTAGTGGCTATAATCGGCGTGGCAGTAAGGATAGCCAATTACGCTAATCACATTTCCACCTCCATTTATCTAAGGTTTTTACTTATCTAGTACTTACTTTCACTCATTTGCGTTAACTTATTGGTAAAACATGTAAATACTGCACTGTTAATTATTAATTTAATGATAATTAACATGATATTTTTATCCTCTATTTAATGTTATTTCCCGATATTGTTGATCATTCACTCGTATCATGGCAGTATAACCGCCTATTTTTTAACTTATGAAGGTGATAAAGACTCGGGTTTCATCGCTATTTTTGGCAGTTTAGCCTGCCCTCAACACCCTATTATTGTTCTTTCTATCTCGTTTCCTTAGGGGAAATTTTTCGCAATTATTCATTGTTTCATTAAGAAGGACAGCTCGCTGCATATTTGTCGATATCGGTATGCCAAAAATAAAATAAAACAAAACAAAAGAAGGTTGTTATGAGTCAAATTGATACTGATTCTAAAAAAATTCGTTCTAAAATTAGTCCCCCTGTATTTTATAGCTCTGCCGTTATTATTTTGGTTATCGTTGGCTTTGCCGCTTTGATGCCAGAAGTCGCAGAATCTCATCTAAGTCATCTTCAGCAAAACTTATTCAATAATGCTAGCTGGTTTTACATTCTAGCCGTCGCTATTATTCTTTTGAGTGTGACTTATCTGGGACTCTCCCGTTATGGGCAAATAAAATTAGGCCCGGACCACGCCCAACCCAATTTTAGCTATGTCTCGTGGTTTGCCATGCTTTTCTCAGCAGGTATGGGAATTGGGCTAATGTTTTTTGGGGTTGCAGAACCCGTAATGCACTACCTCAACCCACCTGTAGGTGAACCGCAAACCGTTGAAGCCGCAAAAGAAGCCATGCGCTTAACGTTCTTCCACTGGGGATTACATGCTTGGGCTATCTATGCCATTGTCGCATTAATTTTAGCGTTTTTTAGCTATCGCCACGGCCTCCCTCTCACATTACGCTCTGCCCTTTACCCCATTATTGGTGAGCGTATTTATGGCCCAATAGGCCATGCAGTTGATGTATTTGCAGTAGTAGGGACGGTATTTGGTGTTGCAACATCTTTAGGCTTCGGTGTACTGCAAGTTAACGCTGGGATGAACCATTTATTTGGTTTACCAGTCAGCGAAACCGTACAAGTGGCTTTGATCATCATTTTTACAGGGCTTGCAACAATTTCCGTTGTTTCAGGACTAGATAAAGGTATCCGTATCTTATCGGAACTCAATCTTGGCCTCGCATTTCTATTGCTCGTATTAATCGTTGCTTTAGGGCCAACTGTGCTTCTTTTAAAATCTTTCGTTGAGAATACAGGTGGCTACCTTTCAGAGATCGTCAATAAAACCTTCAATCTCTATGCCTATGAACCCAAATCAAGTAATTGGTTAGGCGGCTGGACACTACTGTATTGGGGATGGTGGTTATCTTGGTCGCCATTTGTCGGTATGTTTATTGCCCGTATCTCTCGCGGTCGTAGTATTCGTGAATTTGTCATGGGGGTATTATTTGTCCCAGCTGGCTTCACTTTAATGTGGATGACATTCTTCGGTAACACAGCGATTGATTTAATTAAAAATAAAGGCGCAACCTTATTAGCCGAAACTGTTCAGGCAGACGTATCTCTCGCTTTGTTTGAATTCCTTAATTATTTTCCATTCTCTTCGGTTTTATCTTTCTTTGCTATGCTAATGGTCATTGTGTTTTTCGTGACTTCAGCGGATTCAGGAGCAATGGTGGTTGATACTTTAGCTTCAGGCGGCGATTCTAATACCCCTGTTTGGCAACGTATCTTTTGGGCGGGTTTAATGGGTATCGTTGCGATAACAATGTTACTCGCAGGTGGTCTCCAAGCGTTACAAACACTGACAATTGCGAGTGCTCTTCCCTTTGCTGTCGTTTTGCTCGCCTCCATTTATGGCTTGTTCAAAGCCTTAAGAGTCGATGCCTATAAGCGCGATAGCCAACAGTTAGCGACCATTGCACCAACTGCCAGCCGTAACCCTATTCCGTGGCAGCGACGCTTGCGTAACATCGTATATTTCCCTAAACGCGCGCATGTTAAACGCTTTATGGAAGAATCTGTGAAGCCATCAATGGAAATGGTATCTGAAGAACTGGCTAAGCAAGGTACTGTATGCCATATCCATACTGATAAAGATGACCGAATAGGTTTTGAAGTGGATTTAGGCGAAGATATGAACTTTTTATACGAAGTTCGCCTCCGTTACTATATTCAACCGTCATTTGCGTTATCGGGTATGGGGACAGAAAGTGATGATGAAAAGAGCGAGGAGCAACGCTACTATCGCGCTGAAATTCACTTAAAAGAAGGTGGGCAAGATTATGACGTGATGGGCTGGGCAAAAGAGCAGATCATTCACGATATCCTAGACCAATACGAAAAACATATCCATTTCTTACACTTACTGGGTAAGTAGCCCCAAAAAAGAAACATTACCTAAAATGTGTCGATAAGAATTCACAGGCGGCTAAAATTATAGCCGCCTGTGTTTATTCGATTGTCAATTAATGCAATAGAATCCTATTTTATGACATTTGCATTTTTGATAATAAATTACTTACGCTAGCTAAGTCTTCAGGATGAACTTTTAAATATTTTTCACAAGCTAATCTGGCGTAGTAGAAGAAAGTTTTATCCCTCAAATAGACAGACATGACCACGTGTCTTTTACCTAATTGATTCGGCTACAACCCTCGTTGACTCGGTTGGTTAAATCGTTAATCACCACAAAACAGGTTTATGTTTTTCGATGATTTCAGTGTGTTTTCGCATTCAATCTCAACATTGCTAAAAGTCGCACTGAGGCGGTTTTATGATGCCTAACGGGCTGTTTTAGACACTAAGTTCGCCAGTTTAACATAATAGGTCTTATGGAAATTTTAAAATCAAGGTAAACGCAATCTATGCTAAATCATAATATTTAACTTAAGTAATGTATATGGTATTGTGAACTATCTATATTGATCTTTAATGACAAAGGGAATGCTTAAAATGGCGAATATAATTTATCTTACGCTAAAAGGAAATAAACAAGGTTTAATCTCGAAAGGATGCTCAACGATAGATTCTATCGGGAATAAGTATCAAAAGGGACATGAAAACGAAATTCTTATTAATGAGTTGTCTTCTAATTTATCGATGCATCAAAATGTCAGTTTTCAGCCTATTAGTATTCGTAAGCCAATTGATAAGTCTTCCCCACTACTTTCTCAAGCATTAACATCGAGTGAGATATTAACGTGCGACTTTACTTTTTATAGAACATCAATGAATGGTGGGTTAGAGCTGTATTATAAAATAAAACTGACAGATGCCTCAATTGTTGACCTAAATTGTTTTTATCCTAATTCTGTTACTCACAATCAAGCCCAACCAGAAGAGTCTGTATCGTTTCGATTTAAATCGGTTACCTGGGAGCATGTTATTGCTGGTACTAGTACATACAGTATATGGGAAGAAAGGAGCTTTTAATGTTCTCTAGCCCAGAAGAGACCTTTGAATGGTATGCAAATGAATTAAGAAAAATATCTGAGTTATCTGCAAGGTATTTTCTTGACGACCCCTACTGTAAACAAGGTTACAGAAGTGAAATAAATGAAGTTATAAGGTTGATCCGAGCTGATTTTAATATAGCACTGTATAATAATAATGCTAGGCATCAACGAGTAGATAGCACTCGGGATTGGTTTAGAGAGAACATAGGTTCAACGGGGAATTGGCCCGATATATATAAATACACTGAGGAAATTAAACTCGAATATGAATCAGAAAAATTAGCGTATTCCCAATTAAGAAAGGCAAGTAAAGAACTATATAATGCAACTAGGTCTTATTTTGGTGAAGGCTGGCTTTTTTATGGTGACAAGAGCCTTGATATATTAGGTGGTGCAATTCAAACAGCAGTTGGTATTTTTAGTTATAGAATAGGTAAAACAATTGGAAGTCACGGAATGAAAACGTCCGGTGCGATAAGCATGGCCTATGGTGGAGGTCGTGTATATCAAGGTATTTCTGATATTACGTATGAGTTAACTGATGGTGAAATAAACTTTAGACAAGATCCAGTTAAGTTTTTAATAGAACAAGGTACTATAGCATTAGGGGGAGATAGCATCACAGCTAAGAAAATTTATTATGATGTTGATTTTGTAAATAATCTTTATATCGGTTTTGGAGCATTTAAAATTATTGATCCAAAGAAAAGAACTGAAATAAAACAATTACCAACAAAAACTTCTAAAGGATTAAGAAAATTAGGTTTTTTTGAACGCTATTTTCCAGATAACGTCGGGTTTAGAATAGAAAGATGGACTAATGAAAATTATAAAAGAAAATTAGCTATAGGAAATAAGCCAATGTTATTATATTCATTAACAGCATCAGCAATAAAATTGAAATTGATTCTTGAATTACATAATGACGAAAATTAGTATTTTATAATTTTTTTATTTTCATTAGTGAATTAAAAGTTTAATTTTTATGGATAGATAAAATAAAAAAGGTATTTTACTATTTACTGAGTCTATAAATAAAACCATTAACACAGGGATTAAATATGCGATTGTTAAAGGTATTAGTGATAGAATTAATGGTGCCTCCATAAAAAAAACAAGAGTTAAATAGTTAATAATATAAATCAAATACAATATTTTCGGGATCTTTTTACTTGATACTGATTCTTCAAACCATGAATCAAAATTATCCCCTTTTCCAATGGATGAATGAATTGAACTAAGTTTGATAAAGTCATTTTTATTTAACTTATCTATATTTCTTATTTTCACTATGACCTCTGATACTAATATATAGTTGTTTATCTTAATTGGTGTAAATAGTCTTGTTTTTCATTTTGATGGTGGTGATTTATAATAATCACCATCAAGGTTATAATACTTAATTATATGAAATCACTTGAATTAATTCATACGGTTTACCTTGTCTTATCGCAAGGTTATCATCGAAATTGAATCCTTCAGCACAAAATAACGATTGTATACTGTCAATAATGACATTTTTATAATTGATAATAGAAGGTTCTTCCCCATCAATAAAATATTTAAGAGTAATATCTATTTTTTCATCGTTTTTGATAGCATCAAAGATAAATTTTGTTGAGTGCCCCAAATCTTTATCAATCGTCAATCGTAGAATTGGAGTGCCATTTTCATCTTTTTCTCTAGAATAACTAATTGAATTAATTAGGATCGCATCATTTTTTGAATTTGAAAGGTCTTTCGTGATTAACCCCTGTTCAGATCCAATCATTCTCATGATTATTTGGTGTTTCATGCGATTTCCTTATGTTGCATTTAGCTTTAGTAAGCCATTTTTTTTCACATAACGCAATAAAAACATAACGAGTTCCGCACTGACTTTACCATTACTAAACCCAAATGCTGTTTTCTCCATAGAAGGATCATAAGCACCAATCCCAACTGCAAACTTCTCGGCTTGTGATTTAGAATTTAATTTATTAATTTCCTCAACCAATTTGTTAGTCGCAGAGGCATGCAACTGCTCTTTTTCTATGATGGGGGGTTAATTTTGAGATATTAAGCCTAATTTAATATCACGGCCTGAAAGTGCAATAATTTTGTCTGTGGATTGAAGGTTAGCCGACTGCAAGTCAATATCACGGGCTGCATTTAACGTGATATTGCCATCCGCGATGAATTTAAAATACAACTTGAGCTTCGCATTATTGCCGTTGTTGCTGATTGTGATATAGAAACCGACTGCTCTGTTATTTAAATCATGTGGGAAGGACTGGTAATTTAGCTTTGAAGTCGATTTAGGCGACGATATGAACTTTTTCTATGAATTTCTCCTCCGTTACTATATTCAACCAGCCTTTGCTTTAGCAGGTATGGGGACAGAAAGTGATGATGAAAAGAGCGAGGTGCAACGCTACTATCGTGCTGAAATTCACTTAAAAGAAGGTGGGCAAGATTATAACGTGATGGGCTGGGAAAAAGAGCAGATCATTCACGATATCCTAGACCAATATGAAAAACATATTCATTTCTTGAACTTATTGAGTAAGTAACCCCAAAAGAGTGCGAGTGAACATTAAAGACTGAAGTTTATACAGTAATAACCGCCATCTTTATATAAAGATGGCGGTTATTTATGATACATTCCAAACTTTCGCCATGTTTTATTTTTTCGTATAGCCCATAATCTTAACCATGGTACATACGAGGAAAATACTCACTAATTTTGTCGTTATCAAATAACTGGTCTACAGTGAAATCAATGGTATCAGATACCGCAATTCCATGGCGCAATTCTTCAGGAAAGTCTTCAATTGAAGCATAAATAGTCGGCATCAAATAACGAAAATAATCCCCCATCTTAGTTTCACCTTCATAGCCGACAGGATAATCATCTCCAGAGTTATTGCCTTCTATAGCTTGATAAATAAAAAAACCTTTATTTAATGGTAAATTATAATCCGAACAAACTTTTAATCTATCAAATTTATCTTTTAAGTATTTCTCAACTTCAGACTTTGTGTTTAAGAAACGAAAAAAATAATGAGAATACAAGTCTAAAATAACCGAGCCTTTTTTATCTTCGGGGTAATCTACAAATATGGCAGACTCTTCCCATTTATATTCATTCAATTGATCAAGCAATTCTTCAAAATTTTCCAAAGAGAGGAGTGCATTAGGTAACCATCCCCAATTATTGTTAACCACAACCGCGATTTTTCCATTTTTATCCATAGCAAACCAAGTATAGATAGTTCCAAAACTTGGTTTCCAGTCATTTGCTAATGTACTCATTTATGTGCTCCTGTTGGCCATGTAGCTTGACAATTTTTGCATGTATCCACTAAAGCTGCCTCATTGATTTTCGAATCTTCCCAAACAATCCTTGGCCTAACTGGTTGAGTAAATTTAATATTTTCCGGTTTAACTCCTTCCCTTATTAATTTATCAGCAGCTGATACTTCAGCACAAGCACCAACAGAATTGTTACAGAGTTTAGTGTACTCACCTATTTCAACACCAAGTTGCCTTTTAAGATAAAGAACTGTTCTATCATCTAAAGCTTCCGCACTGACTTTACCATTACTAAACCCAAATGCTGTTTTCTCCATAGAAGGATCATAAGCACCAATCCCAACTGCAAACTTCTCGGCTTGTGATTTAGAATTTAATTTATTAATTTCCTCAATCAATTTGTTAGTCGCAGAGGCATGCAACTGCTCTTTTTCTATGATGGGGGGTTAATTTTGAGATATTAAGCCTAATTTAATATCATGGTCTGAAAGCGTAATAATCTTACCTTTTGATAGTAAGTTAGCCGACTATGTTTATTCAATTGTCTATTAATGCAATAGAATCCTATTTTATGACATTTGCATTTTTGATAATAAATTACTTACGCTAGCTAAGTCTTCAGGATGAACTTTTAAATATTTTTCACAAGCTAATCTGACATAGTGGAAGCAAGTTTCTTCACTGACGACTATTTCATCTTCTTTTTCTGGAGGATAACCTATTGCAAAAAAAACCCCCTCTTTAAAAATCATATCATCTAAAAATCCATCATACTCACAAGCAAAATGACAATATGCACCATCAGTACTATAGCCTCTCTTATGAACTATGTGGTCTACAACATCTAAGAAACGGTGATCATTATACATCCGATCAAAATAAGTTTTGATGACCCAATCGTGATGATCATAATTGTTTTTATCCTCATAATTATAAGGTAATCCAAACAATAAATGATTTAATTCATCAAAAGACTCATTCATATAAATTATTCCTATTGAGGATGAAAATTACTAACACTTTTAGTTTTGGGATCTAAATAAACTCTAAAGTGTATTAGTATCGATAAGAATTCACAGGCGGCTAAAATTATAGCCGCCTGTGTTTTCAATCTTTTTTGCTCAATTCTATTGAACTTAGAGCTATCTACCCCCTATCATTGGGGCTTACTGATTGTTATTACCAGATTTCTTATAATAATTTTGCAGGAAGTATTACGTCTTTACCTTTAACATAATCCCATACCAAGGTGAATATCTTTTTATATATCGAGCTTTCATATTGTGATAGGTGCATTAATAGTTTTGATAGTTCATCCGATGATCTCATGACTGATATCTCCCCCCCTTCAGGATACGCTATAAAAACGTGACTAACACCGTTTATCGATATAGTTAAAAAAGCCTTTCCATTAATATATTGTATATTATTAAGATATACACTACTGACTAAAAACGGCATTTCCATTCCAAGCACCCTCTTTAAAAAATTCTCGTTGCGTCATTTGGTAATTTGAGCCATTCCATGGATCATGAATAATAACATTGCCAGTTTTTTTATCAGTGCCTTTTACAACAACCCAATGACCGACTCCTGCGCCTTTCTCCCACATCATTGCAGCCCAGCTTCCTGATTTATTTAATAACTCAAACTGCTCCGAACCAACATATCCTCCATTCCATTTTCCATATTGCTTATTCAGGTCTTTTATTAGTTGCTCTGTAGATTTCAATTGTGTTCCTAAATGAGTTTGATCTACAAATATATTCCGATCTCTGAGTAACATTTCCCCACATGCAGCGCCACAGCTACTTGGAGTTACTTGCTTCACTACCGTTGGGTCAACTATTTCATTCATTACACTCCAGTTACCGCCTGCCCCTCCTTTTAATTTTGGACGCTGAAGAGCGGTTCCAGCTGTTTTAATCAATCTCCCCATAACAACTAATGCACGCTCTACTGGTAACGATGTTAAGAGTGCCGCAGCATAATCTTTAGTATCCTTAGCTTGCGCAAATGCCATCATAGTATCTGATACTGGAAGGTGCTCCAGTATTGACTTTACAGGGTCTTCCCCTCCTGCACCTTTAAGGTAATTTAATCTGATACTATGCTTTTCTTGTTCTGTTAGACTGCTGTCACTCGCTAATACTTTTTCAAGTTCAAAACCACTCTCAAAAAAGTCGTCACCTCTATTCCCAAAAAAGTTATGCAGATAATGATTAAAAACAAACACATTTTCAGCCGCATTAGCACCACTGTATGCACCACTCGCTTCACCTGTATAAATACCGCCAGATAAAGCCCCAATCACCTTGATTATTTGAGTATCTGCATTTAAATTATTTTTGCTTTTGTTATCAAGAGATAGTGCAGCCAATTCAGCGGCTAATGCACCAACGACGGCCCCTTTTACATTGCCACCACTAATTTCTGCACTTAGCGCAGCCAAACCCGCATGACTAAGAGCTTTCCCTGTATGTCCCAGAATATTTCCCTGTTTATCTACATATAAATACTGGAATTTGTCTCCTATCAAGTTAGCGCCTTCGGCTTGAATTTGCCCTGCCACATTACTGAGTAGGGCTGTTTTAAAGTTTTCACTAAAGCTCCCTCCTTGGATCGCTGTTCCGATGGTTGAGCTGATGGCACTTTGCCCTGCTACACGCTGTGCGACTTGAGTCCAATTTCCATCACTGAGTTTTGGTAAAGTCACTTTAGCTGGATCAGTCACTTTGCCATATAACGCGATATCAAATCCTTCAAGTGAACCCGCAATAATCATGCTGGTCACAATTGATTTTACGGTATCACTTTCCCCTAGACTGGATAAGGTTTTTGACAGGTTTCCTTTGTTCTCGACTAATGCGACAGAAGCTTGAGAAACGAGTGAGGCAAACCCCGCCTGTGCCGCAGCAGAAGCCATTGACGCTGTTGTCGCTGAAGCACCCATGGTTGTAGCAGTAGAGCTCGCTAACCCACCAATACTGGCGGCTGTAGAGGTTCCATAAGTAGCAGCCGCGACAGCAATGGCAATCACAGCACCTACGACTGGATTAAGGCTTTCAGTTTTTACATCCCACTGGCTATAAGCATCTTTTACAACAGCCCAATTGACGTTTTTATTATTTTTAATGTCCCCGAGCCACTCATACCCAGGAGTACGACTTAATATTGCTAATGCCTGTTCGAATGACTGCCCTTCTTTAGTTTTAACATCTGCAGTGATCCCTTTATTCGCATCAACAGTCAGTTTTCCACCAATATGCAATGCAGGTAAAACCCATTTATCTGAGGTATAGCCTTTATTACGTTGGGTGATATAAAAACCGTTTGAATTTGTAATCACCTGTTCAAATTGCGAGTTTTTGACCGCTTTAAAATTGACCTTGCCCGTTTGGCTGGTGATTTTGGCATTCTTGCCCGCATTAATTTTGGTCGCTTCTAATGTGACATCATCCTTGGCATACAGATTAATATCGCCACCAGCAGTAAACTCAGTGACTTTATTGGTTTTATCACTGCGTGTTTTTCTCACTTCCTTTTTCGTAATACAAAGCGTCCATCTATTGCATTTCTTTTTATACTCTTCGAAGTAACTGCTTTCTTCCATGGCTTGGGCGTAGAGATAGCCGCCTTTTGCTGCAATATCCATCGCGCCTTTGGCAACGAGACGTGAGGCTTGGAAAAGAATGCTCCCCTCTGACAAAATGGTCAGGGTTTTACCACTGTTAATTTCAGTGCCAATTTGGCGATATAACTCTTCAAATTTTTTCCCTGACTGTTTTCGATAGTTCGTTTTAACTGACTCTAAGCGTACATTCCCCCCACTTGAGAGTGTGATGTCACTTAGGGATTTGATTGTGCTACCTTGTGCAGTGAGTGCGCCATTGGAGGCCAGAGTGACGCCTTTGTCACCGGAAAGTGTCGAAGTCACATAACGTACATCTTGGTTATCTTCACTGGGGTTGGGAATCGCAGAGTAAGCGGTAGCCGTTAATTTAATATCACGACCTGAAAGCGCTATGACCTTGTCTGTGGATTGAAGGTTAGCCGACTGCAAGTCAATATCACGAGCGGCATTTAACGTGATATTGCCATTCGCGATGAGCTGAGAACGCAACTCTGGATAGCGATTGGTTTTAAATACATTATCGACATCTTTTATGGCTTTTGAGCCTAATAAAATATCTTGGCCTGCATTGAACGTCAGTAATTTACCACTGTTGAAAGCAATGCCACGCGCTTCAATATTTTTACCGGCGGTGAGGTTTATTTCCCCTGAACTTGTCCAATTTCCTGTTTTTGTGAGTAACGCATTAATATTGGTGACAGGCTCTGAAACCGCGAGTTTCATTAAATTGCGTTCATCGCGACGAACAACAATATTGTCATTGGCACTGAGGGTAAGTTTATTCGTTTTGGCTAACTGCGCATTATCAAAAGTGATGTTTTTACCGGCTTGGATATGTAACGAGTTTGCGGCGTTGATAACCGGAGGAGATAAGACATTATCCTTAAAAGCAGAGACAGGATTTAAGCTATATTGAAGATTGCCATTTTTCGCAATCAAGGTACTGTCTTTAGCTGTTAAATTGACTTGTTTAAGGTTAAGGTCGTTGTTGGCAATTAGGCTCTGTGATTGTTTTGCAACGAGCTGCGCATCATGAATGTTGATATTTTGACCTGCGATAATAGACAGATCATTTTCAGACTGTAAGTTAGTAGAAATATTTATATTATTAGAATTTAAAATAATATTTTTTGCTGACATTAAATAAGCGGGGGAATCGATGTGATTTATTTTTGAGATCAGTGATGAGGTAATAGGTAGTTTGTTCTCACTGCTGATCGAATGTTTAAAATCGAGGATGAGATTCGCACCTGAATGTAACCCTTTCTTTGTTTTTACATTATCAATCAATTCCAAAATGAACACATCACCTTGTATTTTATAATGCGTTTCTAAAATTAATTCTTTGATATTTCTAATATTAACTATTCCACTTCCACTGTTCGAAGGATCGATGACATAATTTTTATAGGTGTATTTTTTCCAGCCAATATTTTGACTGTTATCTAAAGTATTACCGGTTAAAATTAAATTTTTCTTAGCAGAAATGATACCGTTATCATTAGTGATTTGATTACCATTAAGATAAGCATTTCCACCGCTAACTATTTCTCCGAGCCGAACTGAATCATCAGAGTAAATACTTTGACCTGTATTGACTAAAACACCCTCTTTATAAAATGCATTTGAAAAATCAGCTACACCGAACCACTTATTAGGAAGAGGGTTAACCAACTTTGCATTCATGACCACATCATAATTCCCGCCTCCTTCTCTAACTCGGTCTATTAATAAGTTCTTACTTGTGGAGGTCGGTTGTATCGTATTTTCCTTGTAGTGGGTATTTAACGACATGTTGGTCAATTGCTTCGTACGAACCACCAAATCCCCTGCATTGGTCTTTATCGTCCCCGATTTATTCTCAATCAGCGTACTCAAATCCCCCTTGGCATTTTTTTGCATCCACAAATTATCTTGTGCCTGAATAAGCGCACTATTGCCCGTATTGCTTATTGAATCGGCAAAGACACGCATATCCTTGCCTGCGGTAACTTTCCCGTTATTGGCGAGGGTGTTGGTGGCTAATGTGATGTCTTTGGTGGCATTCACGTTGGCATTGGTATTAATTTGCAGATTTTTGGTGCTGACATTGATGTCTTTTTTCCCTTGGATATTACCCGCAAGAGTAATTTTTCCATCGACGGTTAACGTCAGGTCATTTTGGTTGGCTTGCATATTACTGAGGTTAATCCCCACCCCTGATTCAGTACTGACCAATTTAACTTGGTTGGCATACATCCCACCCAGTGCTTTGGTATCTACCGAAATACTGGGTTTTGCTCCTTCACCCGCAATCGGTGTCACGGTGCCTTTTTGAAAGTCAACACGGTTCGTGCCTTGCATCAGGGTCAGGTTCTTGGCTTTGATTTGCCCATTTAGTTCGGTGGCGCGGCTGATAATATCGGCATACGTTTGCGCTTCGGTATTCATGCCATTGGCGCCGATAACCACACTGCCTTTTTTCACCTCAACCGCAGACAAAGCCCCCTTGTTATCCAGAATAGGTTTTCCCGTGGTTAAGGTAATCGCAGGGGTATTCACAAAACTACAGCCATTGCAGGTAATGCCATTCGGGTTGGCAATTAAGACATTTGCGCCTTTACCTGCCACTTCCAACTTACCTTGTAATTCTGAGCGGTTACTGCCGGTAACTTCGTTGATAATCAGATTAGCGGCATTTCCCTTTAAATTCGCATTGGCTTTGATTTGCCCTGCAATTTGGGAATTCACATTAGTCGTGGCGTTATTGAGTACCGCACCTTGTTTATCAACATTAAATTGTTGGAATTTATTGTGGGATATTCCGGCCCCATTCGGCGTGGCGATATTAATAATCGGGACGTTATTTTGTTGGCTGATTTGGGTGTTTTTATCTGCCGCCGTCATGGCTGCTCCCCAAGCGGGATGTAAGGGGTAGACTGCGGTTAAGAAAATAATGGTGTAACTTAATATCCGCTTAGAGCGAGAAGGTAATTGTTCATTTAGCATAAATAATCCTTTAAAAACGTAAAGCTACAGAGAGAATAAGACCGACCAATAAGCCGACCAATTGTCTGGTTTAAGTTGTGAGGGATAATGCAAAGGTTTACTGAGTAGAAACTGAGAATAAATTAGGCTATTGCCTGTAAAAGAGAGGCCAACGGCTCCGCCGGCTAAAGTGTCATGTTCAACGTGGTATTTATCTGAGGCAATAAACCCGTAATCTAGTGCTCCGATAAAACGCAGTTGCCCAATTGCCGTATTGGCGATGTCTTTATTGATTTCATTACGCCAATAGCCACCTCGGTTACCACTCAAAGACTGCTCATGGTAGCCACGGACAGAGTACTGACCACCGATGCTGATGCGTTCAATGCCGTATAAATTATCGGGAGAATATTGACTGTAAAATGACGTTAAATAGGTCAAACCATTAGAGAAAAAATACTGATAACTGCTACTTAGACTGAATTTGCGGTAATGGCTTCGTGGTGAATCTTTCGCGAGGGTGTCCGGTGAGGCGCCAAAGACGGATATTCCCCATTCAGCAGCAGTGTTTAACGTGAAGTAGCCTTGTCCGAGGGTAGTGCTGTACTGCGGGGTAAATGAGAGCGAGGTTAAAGTTGGGCTGCTGATACTCAGGGTTTGGGAAGCTAACTGAGTTCGGGCATTTTTATGTTTTAAACTGCCTTGTAAGGTTAGACGCTGTTTGCCATCGCGATAAATTAAGCGGCTGACATCCAACTGTTGGTTGGTATTTTTGCCTTCATAACGGTATTGCTGACCCGATGCATAAAACGGCTGTAATGTATTATTACGATAGAATTGGTAACGGTATGACCAATAACCATAAGGCACATTCACATTCGCAACGATATAACGATTATGATGGGATGTACTTCCATCCATATCGGTATTGGCCGAGGCTGACCACTGCTCACCAAACCCTAATGGGGAATCTACCGTCAAACCGCCTGTAATCAGCTGTTTTCCTGTTGCTTTCATCCCTGAATTATCGAAGTTCAATTGGCCCGTGATAGGCCACTTTTTCCCTTGCTGGTGAATAATAATCCGAGAGTAGCCATTTTGGCTTCCTGGCTGGATATCGATAGTGTACTTAGCGGACGATAACCGGTTGAGTTGCTCCAACCCCTGTTCAATATGCCGTAGGTTTAATATTTTTCCTTGTTGATGAGGGAATATTTGATGAGCTAAACGCTTAGGGGAGTTTTCAATCTCGATAGTTTCAATCTTTCCTTCAATCATTTGTATGGCGAGATGATGTGACGATAAATCTTGCTCAGGAATGATGGCTTGAGAGGTAATAAACCCCTGTTCTATATAGTAATTAGTCACATGCTTAGTGAGCTCATGTATTTCACCTAGCGTGAGGCAGCGTTTTAAGTAAGGTGAGGTTAACTGAGTCTGAGTTTTACTGGTGAGTTGTGTGGCACCGACAAATTGGATCTTATCGACCGGGAAACAAATTTCATCTTGACCGTGTTTGGAAAAAGTATCATCAACAGTGATTACATTGTGTTTTTCCAATAGATTACGTTGGGTTAACTCCGATTCTAACCGTTGTTTCTGTTCAAATTGAATACTTTCATTCGTGGAAGGGAATAATTGATTTTCCGTGTAGCCATAAGGCGAAATCATAAACAACGATAAGTATAATAAACGCCATATAATTTGATATTTTGTCATGTTATCTAAATTTTCGTTACGAACAGTAAATTTACCGTAATGTAACTTATTCTCATTAACTGTTTTTAGATAAAAAAATCCACCATGACTAAAAATTAATACTTTCATTCTTAATATGATTTTTTTGCGCCATTTTATTATATTAATCTAACCAAACCGCAATTAATAATAAAATTTAATGCCATATACTGAAAATCAATCATTTGATTTTATTAGGAATGATTTTTCTGAAGAGTTTGTCACAAGTAACCTATAGGTAATTTCACAATTACAAATAAGATATGATAGTGAGGGATTGGCTACTCAACTAAAAGTATAAATGAAGTTCAACTTCAGTGAATCTAAACGGAAAAGTGAATTATTTAAGTAATAACTATATTCTAAATAATTCGAATTATAAGAAGGCGACAATTGAAGAAAGTCCGATGAAAACACACCAATATGTGACCCAGTAGCCAGCGCCAGCAACAATGTCACAATGCGAAATATGACGAAGACAAATTAATTTTCTAAATAGTTCGAACTCTAGCAAGGCGGCAATTGAGGATAGTTTGGGGAGCATACATCAGTATGTGACCCAAATAGCCGAAAGAAGCCAACACAGCTAGAGCTCGAAATATGACGAAAATTTAGGCGCTCTTTCTCTTATCAGCAGCGATATTACTATAATCTGGGCTCTCTAAAGCAATTAACTCATCCAACAACGCGGTTAATTGCTGCATTTTCTCTGGCGAAAAAGCCAGCTCAATTTTTTGATAACCTTCTTCCACTTCCTGCCGCGCTTTGTCATACAGCTCTTGCCCTGCAGGTGTCAAAGAGACATATAACTTGCGCTGATCATTCAACGGTTTTAAGCGGAAAATTAAACCTTCGCGCTCCATACGGGTTAGGATCCCCGTTAAACTTGGGCGCAGAATACAGGTTTGGACTGATAATTCATGAAAATCAATTGAACGCTTATCAGCTAAAACGCGAATGATACGCCATTGCTGTTCAGTCAAATTATACGACTTTAATATCGGCCGGAAAAAACCCATTGCGGTTTCCCTTGCCTGCAATAATGCAATTGTCAATGATTCATGCATAAGCTTAAAACTCACCACTTAATTAACGTTATTTAGCCCAATTTAGGTATTTTATGGCGGCTGCCACAGTGCTTTATTGGCACAATGCTTTAGTGAAACCTTTGGTTATCACCATGAATTTCCACATCGCCAATTTGCCTTATTCAAGAGTAGCACGGTCAAATAACAATCTCAAAGAAAAACCCTAAAATATTAATGAGTAAATAATTTAAAATCCAACTTTAAAGTTAATTTTTTGTAAATCAAAAAAAATTGAAAAAATAATAAATTCATTTATAACAGTATCTTACAAAAAGATAACTCAATTATGTTAATGAGATCACAATTAAAATTAACATTTCCATAAACCTATTGCTAATTTAAAAATTATACTTTATTAATATATTAATAATTACTCGAAAGTTGAATTCTTTTCATTAAGGAGTTGTCAATGAAAGGCACTGTATTTGCCGTTGCCCTCAATCATCAAAGCCAGCTTAGCCATTGGCTTGAGGCATTCCAGCAAGCCCCTTATAAGACCCCACCAAAAACCCCTGTGTGGTTTATTAAGCCGCGTAATACGCGTATCAATTCAGGCGAGCAAATTTTGCACCCTGTAGGTGAAGAAGTGCAAAGTGGCGCTACGCTTGCTTTGGTGATCGGTAAAAATGCACGCAAAGTCAGTAAAGAGGATGCTCATCAATTTATTGCTGGGTTTGCGCTGGCAAATGAAGTGAGCTTGCCAGAAGACACCTTCTATCGCCCTGCAATTAAAGCAAAATGCCGTGATACTTTCTGCCCAATCGGTGAAATGGTGGCTACTTCGCTAAATACTCCTGTCGATATCATCACCCTAGTGAATGGCAAAGAAGTGGATCGCTGGTCAACAAAAGATCTGATCCGTGATGCGAGTGAGTTAGTTGCTGCATTAAGTGACTTCGCCACCTTAAAGCAAGGGGATGTGATCCTGCTCGGAACGCCACAGCAACGTGTCACCATCAAACCCGGTGATGACGTGGTTATCCAAGCGGAAGGCTTTCCTAGCCTGAAAAATACCGTTGTGGCAGCAGGAGGAAAATAATGTCTACGATAACAAAACGCGCCAAAATCCTTTTTAAAGGCACTGAATATTCCGTCACTGTTGGTGATAACGAAGCCATTACATTACCTAATGGGGATGTGATCGCGGGTGATTCTCCTGATGTTGAATGGTTACCCCCTGCTCAAGGGACGTTATTTGCCCTTGGTTTGAACTATGCAGACCATGCTGCCGAATTAGAATTTAAGCCACCTGAAGAACCTTTAATTTTCTTAAAAGCAGAAAGCAGCTTAACGGGCCACCGCCAAGTTTCTGTTCGTCCTGATAATGTTGAATATATGCATTATGAGTCTGAGTTAGTGGTGGTGATTGGAAAAACGGCTCACAAGGTCTCAAGAGAAGATGCCATGGATTATGTCGCAGGTTATACCGTGTGTAATGACTATGCGATCCGTGACTATTTAGAGAACTATTATCGCCCAAATTTACGTGTTAAGAGCCGTGATACCTTAACGCCGATCGGCCCTTGGATTGTCGATAAAGACGCCATTAAAGATCCCCATAACTTGGCTTTATACACCTATGTTAATGGTGAATTACGTCAAAAAGGCACCACTGCCGATCTAATTTTCGATATTCCATTTTTAATTGCTTACCTCAGTGACTTTATGACACTGCAACCGGGAGACATGATTGCGACAGGGACACCAAAAGGGTTGTCTGATGTCGTGCCGGGTGACGAAGTCATTGTTGAAGTTGAAGGTGTTGGCAGACTGGTCAACACCATTATCAGCGAAAAAGACTATGAGGAACGTGTGTAATGACTCAGATTAATCATTGGATCAACGGTAAAAACGTTGCTAGCAAAGACTATTTTGAAACCACCAACCCTGCAACGGGTGAAGTACTCGCTGAAGTCGCAGCGGGTGGACAAGACGAAATCAACCAAGCCGTTGCCGCAGCGAAAGACGCATTTCCGAAATGGGCCAATACCCCAATGAAAGAGCGCGCTCGCTTAATGCGTCGCCTTGGTGAATTAATCGACGAAAATGTCCCGCAAATTGCAGAAATGGAAACCAAAGACACTGGTTTGCCTATTCACCAAACTAAAAATGTGTTGATCCCACGCGCTTCACATAACTTTGAATTCTTTGCCGAAATTTGCCAGCAAATGAATGGCCGTACTTACCCTGTTGATGACAAGATGATGAACTACACCTTAGTTCAACCTGTGGGTGTCTGTGCGCTGATTTCCCCATGGAACGTGCCATTTATGACCGCAACATGGAAAACCGCCCCTTGTTTAGCGCTGGGTAATACTGCGGTTCTGAAAATGTCTGAGTTATCACCATTATCAGCGAATCGCCTTGGTGAACTGGCTCTGGAAGCCGGTATTCCAGCGGGCGTTTTGAACGTGGTTCAAGGCTATGGTAGCACTGCTGGGGATGCTTTAGTCAAACACCATGATGTCCGTGCGGTTTCCTTTACTGGGGGCACGGCTACTGGCCGCACTATTATGCAAAATGCAGGCTTGAAAAAGTATTCCATGGAATTAGGGGGTAAATCACCGGTACTGGTCTTTGAAGACGCGGATATTGAGCGTGCACTAGACGCTGCCCTGTTTACGATTTTCTCCATTAATGGCGAACGCTGTACGGCTGGCTCACGTATTTTCATCCAAGAAAGTATCTATCCTGAGTTTGTTAAACGCTTTGCGGAACGTGCAAACCGCTTGATCGTCGGTGACCCGAACGATCCGAAAACCCAAGTGGGTGCATTGATCAGCCAGCAGCACTGGAACAAAGTTTCGGGTTATATTCGCTTAGGTATGGAAGAAGGCGCAACCTTGTTAGCGGGTGGCCCAGACAAACCGACTGATCTACCTGACCACCTCAAAGGCGGTAATTTCTTACGTCCTACCGTACTGGCTGATGTCGATAACCGCATGCGTGTTGCACAAGAAGAGATCTTTGGGCCTGTGGCTTGTTTAATTCCGTTTAAATCTGAAGAAGACGGTTTACGCATGGCAAATGATATCGAGTACGGCCTTGCTTCGTATATTTGGACGCAAGATGTCAGCAAGATTTTACGTTTATCACGCAGTATTGAAGCTGGAATGGTGTTTGTTAACACCCAAAACGTGCGTGACCTGCGCCAACCATTCGGTGGTGTCAAAGCCTCCGGTGTTGGCCGTGAAGGTGGTGAGTACAGCTTCGAAGTGTTCGCAGAAATGAAGAACGTCTGTATCTCCTACGGAGACCACAACATCCCTCGCTGGGGTGTGTGATTCATAAATTTATTTTATTTATCAATTAGATACCTATGAAAATTTGAACTGTAAATGATTCATGATAAATAATAGCTACAACAAATTATGGGTAAACTCGTTCCTTACCCTAAATAGTTTGAGTTGTAGCTAGGCGGCAAGCGAAATCATCCCTATGAGCATACATGAGTATGTGATTAGGGTGGTTTTGTGCGGCCAACACCGCTACAGCTCAAAATATAACGGGTAAGAGAGGATGAAATGGGTAAGTTGGCACTCGCCGCAAAAATAACACACGTCCCATCCATGTACCTATCAGAACTACCAGGTAAAAACTTTGGATGCCGCCAAGCCGCTATCGATGGGCATAAAGAAATCAGCCGCCGCTGCCGTGAATTAGGCGTTGATACCATCATCGTTTTTGATACGCACTGGTTAGTCAACAGCGCCTATCACATTAACTGTGCTGACCACTTTAAAGGTATTTACACCAGTAATGAACTTCCACATTTTATTCGCGATATGGAATATGAATACGATGGGAACTCGGTATTAGGCCAAATGATTGGTGAGGAAGCGCGTAAGTTAGGTGTTCGTGCTCAAGCTCATGAAATCCCAAGCTTAACCCTTGAGTATGCGACATTAGTTCCTATGCGCTATATGAATAGTGACCGTCACTTTAAAGTTATCTCAATTTCAGCATTCTGTACTTCCCATAGTTTTGAAGACAGCCGCAAATTAGGTGAAGCCGTACTAACCGCGATTGAAAAATACGATGGCACCGTCGCTGTATTAGCGAGTGGTTCATTATCACACCGCTTTATTGATGACCAAAAAGCCGAAGATGGCATGAACAGCTACACGCGTGAATTTGATGAGCAAATGGATAAACGTGTCGTCAAACTTTGGCGTGAAGGTCGTTTTGAAGAGTTCTGCAAAATGTTGCCTGAGTACGCAGATTACTGCTATGGAGAAGGCCATATGCACGACACTGTGATGCTGCTAGGTATGTTAGGTTGGGATAAATACGCTGAGAAAGTGGAAGTTTTAACTGACTTGTTTGCCAGCTCAGGCACAGGGCAAATCAATGCCGTGTTCCCACTGCCAAGCTATATTACTGATAAACAAGCTGTCACCGCATAAGGAATTGTTATGCCTCATTTTTATGCAGAATGTACAGAAAATATTCGTGATGAAGCTCAACTACCTGAGCTCTTCGCCAAAGTGAATGAAGCCCTCGCGGGAACCGGTATCTTCCCATTAGGTGGCATTCGTAGTCGTGCTATTTGGCTGGATACTTGGCAAATGGCCGATGGCAAGCACGATTATGCTTTTGTCCATATGACGTTGAAGATCGGTGCTGGGCGCTCTCTTGAAGATAGGCAAAAAACGGGGGAAATGATTTTCGACCTGATCAAAACCCATTTTGCCAATTTAATGGCAAAACGCTACCTCGCACTATCTTTTACCATGGAAGAGCTTGATCCTGTTTTAAATTATAAACAGAACAATGTTCATGCCTTGTTTAAGGGCTAAGAGTTTAAAGCTTTATTCTTCGTTTTATTGAGAGGGTAAGATGGTTAAAAATTTCGATAAACACATACCGCACTACTTGATTCCATTACTGGGGTCATTAGTGGCATTCGGTCCATTGTCTATCGATATGTACCTCCCTGCCCTCCCTCAAATGGGAATTGCATTACAGGCCACTCAAGGGCAAATGCAGTACACCCTTGGGGCTTTTTTTGCTGGTTTCTGCGTGGGAATGCTGTTTTATGGCCCATTAAGTGACCTTCTTGGCCGGCGGAAAATGTTGTTAAGTGGCCTTGCCATTTTCACTATTGCCAGTTTGTTATGCGCACAAGCCACCAACGCAAATACCTTGATTGTATTCCGAGCGCTGCAAGCTTTTGGTAGTGGAGCGGCCATTGTTATGGCTAGGGCGATTGCAAGGGATGTTTACCCTGCTCATGAACTACCTAAAGTGCTGTCATTAATGACACTTGTGACCATGATAGCGCCATTACTGGCACCACTTTTAGGTGGTTTTTTACTCGTTCATTTTCAGTGGCAAGTGATTTTCTATTTGCTGGCAGTAATTGGCTTGGCTTCGGTGTGTGCGATTTTTTTCTTACTCCCTGAAACGTTAACCCACCAGCGCGGTTCTGAAAATATACTTTGTGTCGCTTTTAAGAATTATGCACAGGTGCTCACAGACCGAGAAGCTCTGAGTATTATTGGCACCATGGCATTCTCTTTTGCCGGTATGTTTGCCTTTATCAGTGGTTCACCGTTTGTGTACATCAATTATTTCGGTGTTTCTGAACAACATTATGGTTTGCTGTTCGGTTGTAACATCTTGGGGATGATTATCATGTTGTTGTTGAACGTTAAACTGCTAAAAACCTATAGTTTAACGCGCATACTGACTATGCAAAGTGGGTTTCAATTAGTATTTGGTCTGCTGTTACTCATATTTTACCAACAAAGTTTGCCCATAATTGTTATTCTAGTCGTGCTGTTCTTATCGATGGTCAATGCTATCGGCACCAACAGTTTGTCACTATTACTGCAACATCGCGGGAAAATTGCAGGAAGTGCCAGTGCACTTGCTATTTCTATTCAGTTTGCCTTAGCGGCTGTCGCCAGCGTTGCAGTTTCTGTATTACAAGATGAATCCCCATTCGCTATGGCACTTGTTATGGCGCTGTGTGCCGGGTTAAGTTTTGTTAGCCAACAGCTATCAGCTAAAAATATCCGCCCACAAGTCCAATCAGTGTCTTCGGAGAACAACGAAAAATGAGCATAAATACCAATTCTACGTTATTTCGCCAACAAGCTTATATCAACGGCCAATGGGTTGATGCCCAAAATAAAAGTGTGTTTGAGGTCACTAACCCAGCCAATAACGAAGTTATCGCTAACGTCAGCAATGTCGGTGCTTTAGAAACTCAACAAGCTATCGAAGCCGCAGAAAAAGCCCTGCCGGCATGGCGTGCTAAAACCGCCAAAGAGCGCAGCCAAATTTTAAACAAATGGTTCCGTTTAATGATGGATAACCAAAAGGAATTGGCCGAATTACTCAGTACTGAGCAAGGTAAGTCGATCACTGAATCGATGGGAGAAATTGCCTACGGTGCCAGCTTTATTGAGTGGTTTGCTGAAGAAGGTAAACGTGTGTATGGGGAAACCATTCCATCACCTTTACCGGGGCGTCGCCTTGTAACGATAAAACAACCCGTGGGGGTGGTTGCGGCTATCACACCGTGGAACTTCCCAAACGCCATGATCACCCGCAAAGTCGGCCCTGCGCTAGCAGCAGGCTGTACGATGGTATTAAAACCCGCGGCAGAAACACCATTATCTGCATTAGCGTTGGCAGCGTTAGGGGAAGAAGCCGGCATTCCTGCTGGCGTGTTTAACATTGTTCCAGGTACTGATGCTAAAGCCATTGGCGGCGTGATGACCTCTAGCCCAATCGTTCGTAAGCTCACGTTCACGGGTTCAACACGAGTTGGTAAATTGCTGATGGAACAGTGCGCTAACACCGTGAAAAAAATGTCTCTGGAACTCGGTGGTAACGCGCCATTTATCGTGTTTGATGATGCCGATTTAGATGCAGCAGTACAAGGTGCATTAGCGGCTAAATTCCGTAATAGCGGGCAAACTTGTGTGTGTGCTAACCGTATTTTAGTCCAAGAAGGCGTTTACGATGAATTTGCGGCTCGTTTAGCAAAAGCCGTGAATGAACTGAAAATCGGCCCTGCCACACAAGCAGACTCCCAGCAGGGTCCTCTGATTAATCAAGCCGCAGTCGATAAAGTCACTGAACATATTGCTGATGCCGTTTCCCACGGTGCAAAAGTCATCGCTGGTGGTAAATCGGCAGAATTAGGTGGCTTGTTCTTTGAACCGACCGTTATCACTGGCGTCACTGAAGCCATGAAAGTCGCTAAAGAAGAAACATTCGGCCCACTGGCACCTTTATTTAAATTCCGCGATGAGCAAGAAGCTATTGATCTTGCCAATGATACTGAATTTGGCTTGGCATCTTATTTCTATTCAAAAGATATCGGGCGTATCTACCGTGTTGCTGAGGCATTAGAAAGCGGCATGGTGGGTATTAATGAAGGCATTATTTCAAATGAAGTGGCCCCATTTGGTGGCATTAAGCAGTCAGGTCTGGGGCGTGAAGGTTCACGCTACGGAATCGAAGATTACTTGGAAGTGAAATACCTCTGCTTTGGTGGTCTTTCCAATTAGTTAAATTGAGTACCGCTGGGTACGCATTCAATTTACACCTTGAATAGTCCGAGTGGCAGCAACGCGCTTTAGTGCAGCGCTGCTCTCGAAATAGAATAGGTGAATAGGAGTATTAACAGCATGTTACAAAAAGATGTCATATCACAAATCGCGCAGCGCCTAAATCAGGCTGAAAAATCACGTGAGCAAATCCGACAGATCTCACTCGATCACCCAGAAATGACGATCGACGATGCTTACGCTATCCAAAAAGAGTGGGTTGGCGTGAAAATTGCTGAAGGACGTGTGCTAAAAGGCCATAAAATTGGGCTAACATCCAAAGCCATGCAGACAAGTTCACAAATTGATGAACCTGATTACGGTGCGCTTCTTGACGATATGTTTTTTGATGACGGCTGTGATATTCCAACAGACCGCTTTATCGTACCGCGTATTGAGGTTGAATTAGCATTCGTACTGGCGAAACCATTACGCGGGCCAAATTGCACCATCTTTGATGTGTATAACGCGACTGATTATGTGATCCCAGCCCTTGAGCTAATCGATGCGCGTTGTCATAACGTTGACCCTGAAACCAACCGCCCACGCAAAGTGTTCGACACCATTTCGGATAACGCAGCAAATGGCGCGGTAATTTTAGGTGGTCGCCCAATCAAACCACGCGATTTGGATATGCGTTGGATTAGCGCCCTTTTATATCGTAATGGCGTCATTGAAGAATCTGGCGTGGCAGCCGCTGTACTCAACCACCCAGCAAATGGCGTGGCATGGTTAGCAAATAAATTAGCACCGCATAATGTGCAACTTGAGCCTGGTCAAATTATCTTAGGTGGCTCATTTACACGCCCTGTTCCGGCTCGTAAAGGTGATGTGTTCCACGTTGATTACGGCAATATGGGTTCAATTAGCTGCCGCTTCGTGTAAGGAAAATGGCATGGATATTTTAGAAAATAAATTTAAGAAAGCACTAAAAAGTGGTCAACCGCAAATCGGTTTATGGCTTGGCTTGTGCAGCCCATATAGTGCTGAATTACTTGCTGGTGCAGGCTTCGACTGGTTATTAATTGATGGTGAACATGCACCAAATAATGTGCAAACGACATTATCTCAATTACAAGCGATCGCCCCTTATCCGTCACAGCCCGTGGTACGCCCACCGTGGAATGATCCGGTGATCATTAAGCAATTACTGGATATTGGCGCACAAACCCTTTTGCTACCAATGGTACAAAATGCAGAACAAGCCAAGCAAGCGGTGCGCGCAACACGTTACCCGCCAGCTGGGATACGCGGTGTCGGCAGTGCTTTGGCACGTGCTTCTCGTTGGAACCGAGTACCTAATTATTTAACCCGTGCCAATGATGAAATGTGTGTGATAGTACAGGTTGAAACCCGTGAAGCCATGAATAACCTTCCCGAGATCCTAAAAGTTGAAGGTGTCGACGGTGTGTTTATTGGCCCTGCGGATCTTAGCGCAGATATGGGCTTCTCAGGGAACCCTAACCACCCTGAAGTCAAAGCCACAATCGAAAAAGCGATTGTACAAATTCGTGAGGCCGGCTTGGCACCTGGTATTTTAATGGCAGCCCCAGATGTCGCTGAACATTATCTTAAACTCGGCGCACTATTTGTTGCCGTCGGGGTTGATACCACGCTACTAGCACGCACCGCAGAAGCGCTAGCAGCAAAATTTGGTAAAACCGTCTCAGAGGTGGCCTCGAGTGCACCAAGCGTTTATTAATTAAACTGTCTCTAAATAAGTTAATTTTAACCCTACAGACAAATAACTTAATTAGATAAATTAAGAAATCAATATCGCAACATTGGGCAGACAGCACCATGACTGCCTACTCGTCCCTTGTACCTATAATAATCTGTAAAAGAAAGAATTGAGGGCCCTACAATATGAGTAATCAACAACTTGCAAGCACTAACCCTGCTGAACAACATAAAAATTTAACCGAACCGCAGCAGCGGGTGATTAATAAGTTATTTAAACGTCTCATTGTATTTTTATTTGTGCTATTCGTTTTTTCCTTCTTAGACCGTATTAATATTGGCTTTGCAGGTCTAACCATGGGGAAAGACATCGGCCTAACTTCCACCATGTTCGGCTTAGCCGCCACCTTGTTCTATGCCACTTACGTAATTTTTGGTATTCCAAGTAACATCATGTTAGGAATTGTTGGTGCTCGCCGCTGGATAGCCACCATCATGGTGCTTTGGGGTATTGCTTCTACAGCCACCATGTTTGCCACAGGGCCAACCAGTTTATACGTCCTACGGATGTTAGTGGGTATCGCTGAAGCGGGCTTCTTACCTGGGATTTTAGTTTATTTGACTTACTGGTTCCCTGCCTATTTCCGCGCTCGTGCTAATGCCTTATTTATGATTGCGATGCCTGTTACTATGGCATTCGGTTCACTCGCATCCGGTTATATTCTAGGTATGGATGGCATTTTAAACCTAAAAGGTTGGCAATGGCTGTTCCTGCTAGAAGGTTTCCCATCCGTGATCCTCGGTGTGTTGGTTTGGTTCTACCTTGATGATTCGCCGAAAAAAGCTAAGTGGTTGACCCAAGAAGACAAAGACACACTGCAAGAAATGATGGACCAAGACCAGCTTGAGCTTGTCCAGCCGCATGGTTCCAAAAGCCATACCGCATTGCAGAACAAAAGCTTATGGAAAGAAATTTTCACCCCTGTGATCTTAATGTATACCGTCGCTTATTTCTGTTTAACCAATACCTTAAGTGCGATTAATATTTGGACCCCACAGATCATGCAAAGCTTCAATGAAGGCAGTAGTAATGCCATGATTGGGCTATTAACTGCAATCCCACAGTTTTGTACTATCTTAGGGATGATCTATTGGAGTCGCCGTTCTGATAGGTTACAAGAACGGAAAATGCATACTGCACTACCGTATTTATTTGCGGCCGCAGGATGGGTTCTCGCTGCGATGACAAGCCATCCCGTCATTCAGTTGATTGGTATTATTATGGCCTCAACAGGTTCATTTACTGCGATGGCAGTGTTCTGGACAACCCCAGACCAGTCAATCAGCTTACGTGCTCGTGCCATCGGTATTGCGGTTATCAACGCAACAGGTAATATAGGTTCCGCTGTCAGCCCACTCCTTATCGGTTGGCTGAAAGACCAAACCGGTAGCTTTAACTCTGGCCTCTATTTTGTTGCAGGCCTATTGGTGGTCGGTGCGCTGTTAGTCATTGCTATCCCAATGAAAAACTCAAGGCCAAGGGCAACACCTTAAACGGTAAAACTGTTGAGTTTTAATAAATTAAGTGCTGCAACAGATTGGAAAAGTTGAATTTATTTAATCCGTCCCCTAAATATTGTTCAAAATAATTCAAGTTGCAGCTAGGCGGCAAGCGACGATATCTCGGGGAGCATACATGAGTATGTGACTCGAGTAGCGGAGTGCAGCCAACAACGCTGCGGCTTGAAGAATGAAGAACAATTCGAGTTGCAGCTAGGCGGCAAGCGAGTTAATCTCGGGGAGCATACTGAAGTATGTGACTAGGGTTGGCTTGTGAGGCCAACAACGCTGCGAGCCGAAGAATGAAGGGTAACTCAACTTTAATTACGAATATTGACATCAGTACAGACTACGACGAAACCCAAGGCACCGACGACGTCCACTACCAAACCTTTGGCAACATGGCCGCCTTCTTTGGTCGCGACATGCAAGCTCATCGCCATGATGGTTTCTTCCAGTTGCACTATTTGGTTACGGGCCATATTACTTTGCAGCTCGATGAGTCGCGCTATTCTGTTCAAGCGCCGCTCTTTATTCTTACGCCCCCTTCGGTTGCACATGCATTTTTCACTCAAGAAGACACTGATGGCCACGTACTCACCGTACGGCAAGACCTGATCACGCCTCTTCTTAGCTCATTGTACCCAGCGAATCCAGATTTGGTCGATATCCCTGCTATTTGCTTATCTGTTGCCGATAAGCCTGATGATATCGATACCTTTAATCATTATTGGGCATTGATGGCTCGCGAATCGGCGAATAACTATATTGGCAAAGACCAAGCCCTCGCCTCTTTAGCCCAAGCGCTGTTTACCTTTCTACTGCGCTCTATTCCACTTGATGAGCACCCTACAACGGGGGTTAGAGGCGAACACCGCCTATTCCAACGTTTTAATCAGCTCATTGACTTACATTATCATGAACACCTTGCGGTACCTGAATATGCCAAAAAACTTGATGTCACAGAGTCACGCCTTAAAGATATGTGCCGGCGGTTTGCTAACCGGCCACCGAAAAGGTTGATTTTTGACCGAATATTGCGTGAAGCTAAGCGGATGTTACTGTTTTCCGACAGCCCCGTTTCAGAAATTGCCTACCAGCTCGGTTTCAAAGACCCCGCCTATTTTGCGCGATTTTTTAACCGGTTAGTCGGGTGCTCTCCTAGCCTATGGCGAGAACAAAACATTCATTAAAGAGAGGCTTAGTGATTTTATCCGTATTTTTAGGTAAAAATCATCAATGCCTCCTGAATGCTATATCATACCTACTTCTAACCTATCTCTACAAACCACCCTTCAAATAATTTTACATTTTAAAAACATTTTTGATATCTTATAAATTTTGTTTTAACTTTATAAAGATGCTAATAATGCTTAACAAAAAGTGAATGTGAAGATTAAAAAAAGAACAAACAACCCAAGGAAAAATATTAATATTAATATAATAACTATTTAATTAATGATTAATAATCAATGCACTGTAAGATAAATAAAAATTTATATTAATATCAAAACATCGAGATGATCACATTTCTTTCACAAAACACAGCTCCCAACGAAAAGTACCAGCAAACCTTTAGAAAGTCTCTTTAAAACTCCCTCGTAAAGCGATTCAATTAAGAAACACAAAACAAACATAAAATTAACATATTTCGCTTGCAACCTTTGTACCCTATCAATGCAAGCCCTCATTGTGAGATAACGAGGTAGACATGAAACCAGAAGATTTTCGTTCAGATGCTAAACGCCCTTTTAATGGCCAAGAATATTTAAAAAGCTTACAAGATGGCCGCGAAATCTATATTTATGGCGAGCGTGTAAAAGACGTCACCACTCACCCCGCTTTTCGTAATTCAGCCGCTTCTATAGGACAATTATATGATGCGCTTCATGATAAAACGACTCATGACCAACTTTGCTGGAACACCGACACAGGAAACGGCGGATACACTCACAAATTCTTCCGTTTCGCTAAAAGTGCCGATGAACTACGCCAACAGCGTGACGCTATCGCAGATTGGTCACGTCAGAGCTACGGATGGATGGGACGCACTCCAGACTATAAGGCGGCATTCGCCAGCTGTTTAGGCGCTAACCCAGAATATTATGGTCAGTTTGCAGACAACGCACGTCACTGGTATAAACGTATTCAAGAAAGTGGCCTGTACTTTAACCATGCCATTGTTAACCCACCAATCGACCGTCACAAGCCAGCTGATGAAGTTAAAGATGTTTATATCAAACTCGAAAAAGAAACAGATGCAGGGATTATCGTCAGTGGTGCTAAAGTTGTTGCGACCAACTCCGCGTTAACACACTATAACTTTATTGGTTTTGGTTCCGCGCAAGTCATGGGCGATAACCCTGATTTCGCATTGATGTTTGTTGCACCAATGGACGCAGATGGTGTGAAATTAATCTCACGTGCATCTTATGAATTAGTGGCTGGCGCAACTGGCGCACCATTTGATTACCCATTATCAAGCCGTTTCGATGAAAATGATGCCATCTTGGTGATGGACCATGTGTTAATTCCATGGGAAAACGTCCTGATCTACCGTGACTTTGACCGTGCACGTAATTGGGCAGTACAAGGTGGGTTCGCACGTTTATTCCCATTACAAGCTTGTGTCCGCTTAGCGGTTAAATTAGACTTCATTACCGGATTGTTACAAAAAAGTTTAGAATGTACAGGTGTTATTGATTTCCGTGGTGTACAAGCTGATCTCGGTGAAGTGGTTGCGTGGCGTAATCTGTTCTGGTCATTAACCGATGCAATGACCTCTGAAGCACAAGCATGGGAAGGCGGCGCTTATCTGCCTGATACTCAAGCTATCCAAACTTACCGTGTTATGGCACCAATGGCTTACACCAAAATCAAGAATATCATTGAAAGTAACGTGACAAGTGGCCTGATTTACCTACCATCAAGCGTTCGTGATATGAATAATCCAGAAATTGATAAGTATTTAGCTAAATATGTTCGCGGCTCTAATGGTATGGATCACGTTGAACGTATTAAGATCCTTAAACTCATGTGGGATGCAATCGGTAGTGAATTTGGTGGTCGTCATGAACTGTATGAAATTAACTACGCAGGAAGCCAAGATGAAATTCGTCTGCAATGTCTGCGTCATGCATATGGTTCTGGCAATATGAAAGCCATGACAGATATGGTTGATCGCTGTTTATCAGACTACGATCAACACGGATGGAAACGTCCACACCTGCATAACAACAATGATATTAATCAGTTAGATTCGCTGCTGAAATAGTCGGCAGCAGGAGGTCAAAATGTCTTTAGAAAATGAACATCGCCTGCGTTTCAGAGATGCGATGGCAAGTCTTGGTGCAGCAGTCAATATCGTCACCACGGATGGGACTGAGGGTCGCTGTGGAATTACAGCCACCGCAGTCTGTTCAGTTACAGATACGCCACCCACTTTGATGGTCTGTGTTAACCGCAATAGCGCTATGAATGCGGTATTTCAAAAGAATGGCCGCCTGTGTGTCAACGTGCTAAGCCATGAACAAGAAGAACTCGCATGCCATTTCGCTGGTATGAAAGGTTCAACGATGGAAGAACGTTTTGGCTGGAGTGTATGGGAAAGCGGTATTTTACAGCAACCAATGTTAAAAAACGCGCTTGCCAACCTTGAAGGTGAAATCACTCAAGTTCAAGATATCGGTACGCACTCTGTCTACATGGTTGAAATGAAACAAATCATTGTTAACGATACTGGGCATGGTCTCGTTTACTTTAAACGTAAATTCCATCCTGTTATGCACCAAATCCTTGAGCCAACGGCTTAATTGGTAAAGTATTTATATGAAATAGCCTCTTATATTTGAGGCTATTTTTTATATATCATCGTTTAGCCAAAATAATAGCTAGCAACAGACTTACTCCTCATAAAATGTTTCAGCCTAAAATTTTTTACGCATAATAACTATTAGTTATTTTGTATAATGTTAAAAAATAGTGTTTTTCTAAAAAAAATAAATACCTCTTCAACCTCCCGCCTTAAACATAACATGCGCAAATAAAAACTTAACTATATGATTTTCAATAACTTTCAAAATTACACCAAATATGCTTAATTGACATAACATAAATAACAGGTATAAACTCAAATAATATAAATATTTTTCCTATAAATAAAATCAATCTAAAAATGAACTATTTGATTAATAATCATATTAATTATGACAGTCATCAGGGGCTGTTATATATCGACGATGTTAATAATGCATTAAAACTAACAACCACCTTAAACCGTTTGTTATTAGTCTTAGTACAAAATAATCATGATATTGTTGACCGAGAAACCATATTACGTCGGGTTTGGGAGGAACATAACCAAGTTGTCTCCGATAATAACCTTAATAGTAGTGTCTCTGTACTCAGACGCCATTTATCATCTTTTTCTGATGATGAAATTATCACGACTGTACCTAAAGTTGGGATTAAATTTTCTGCTGATCTGAAAATTGAAAATGAGCAACAGGAAATTAGTGATAATAATCACAAAGCTTTATTCACTAGTGAGGAAGAACTAGACTCTTCATCAAAAGTACCCGAAGGGACTTTCCCCCAGACAGTCGAAAATAAAAAAAGCTACATGTTGAATAACCGATATGTTGAAATTTCACTTATTGGGCTCATTATTTTTTGCTTATTATACCTTTTTAAAAGTTATTTCTTTGCAAGCCGAACAGAATACCCTGAAGTTGGTCGTATCGATCAATGCAGTATCCGCTACATTAATAGTTACCATAAACCCGATACAACAACCATCAGCTTTGCGACAATTCAAAATGAACTCACGAAATTAAACCTAGATTGTAAAAAGCCAGCAACTGTTTTTTATTATAATGTTGGTATCGTAGCAAATGATAAAAATTTATATGACAACTTCCTATTTTTGTCCTATTGCCCAACAGTACCGAAAGAAAGTGCAACTGTGAGCTGTGAGAATTTTTATGTCAAATAAAATATCAACAAGAATGTTTTTTTTGTCCATTATATCTATAATTTTGGTTTTCATTAGCTTATATGTTCATCACATAATTAACACTCCTATTATTCCTGATTGCCAAACAACCTTAAAAATAAATATCTCTGACCATCGTTCTACCTTAAAAGGATTTTACCTGCTAAGTGTTATCCCTAACGAAAATAAACCTGACCAACACACATTCATCATGAATGGAAGCATTAGTGATAATGGTAAAAACTATACTATTTCACGAAAATTTCTGATGAAACATGAATACTTAGGTGACCATTTTTTTTTTACGCGTTGAAAATATATTTATAGACCCAGCTGATCAGGCTCAAGACAAAATCAATATTCGAGGTGTTCCTGAAATTAACCAACTTTATTTTTTAAAAATAAAAAAATTAACCGACACAAGTTATATTTTTGAAGAAAATTTCTCTCCACTTTTTATTTGCACTCTGTAGTACCAAAAAAAATCATAAGAAATGCATCAAATATTGATATTTGATGCATTTTTTTATTTCTAACCCCCCCCCCAACCTTAAAACACCTTAAAAGCACAAACATTAAACATTTCACAGACAATTAAATTAGCATAAAAACATTGATACATATTAAAAAAAACTAAATATAAGTTAAATAATTCAAATTTAATTAAAATCAAAGAGTTTTATTCCATTTTACACCTGATAGGGATAAGATTCCTTCCGTCGAAATGACCCACGCTAAAAACGATTACGTTAAGCGTTCTGTGATTAGGACATTTGAAAATCCATTTATGGATACTGAACTTTATTCCTATGGCAGTACTTATATAAAGGCTCACTAGGGATCAAATATTTACTTATTTTTAAGGATGTAAGATATGAAATTAAATAAACTTTCTATTGCTGTTTTATTCGCGTCTTCTGCTATTTCAACTTCTATCTTTGCTAGTGGTAATAGCGGTGAATTACATTTCAGCGGCCAAGTTGTTAATGCTCCATGTAATATTGAATCAGAAAGTACAAAACAAGAAGTTCCATTTGGTCAACTTTCTCGTGCATCTTTAGAAGCGGGTAATGCAGCAGAAAAAGATATCGCTATCAAATTAAAAGAATGTAATTTTGATGAGTTTAGCAAAGACACTGAAGGTAAGTGGGTTGCTGTTAAAGATATTAAAATTACCTTTGGTGGTAAAAACTATGTCGGTACTGATAAAGAATTCTTAGGTACTACTGGTACCGCTTCGAATATCGGTATTCAAATCAAAGATTTTAAATTTGATGAAGCTAAATCTATCCTAAGCCAAATTCGTAACCGCCAAGGTGAAAACGTTTTAGAATTTACTGCATTAGCTAAACGTGTTGATGGTGCAACACCAGTTACTGAAGGTGAATTTAGTTCTATCGCTGACTTTAAAATCACATACGAGTAATTTTTTTAGGGGAGAGAATTCTCTCCCCATAAAAGGCTCATTATGAAAAAAAATACTTATCTATGGATTGCCTTATTATTTAACCCTATTAACTCTAATGCGACTAGCTCTAACCTTGGACATATTCAAGATGGCCTCCGAGGCGAAACAGTAATGCAAGGTTATATCGTTGCGGCACCTTGTTCAATTGAAACTGATAGTCAGTATCAATATATAAACTATAATTACATTTCTAATTACAGTATAAATAATATAGATGATGAAAAATTAATGCGAAGACCTTTCTATATAAAATTAAATAACTGTATTAGTGAATATGACAGTAGTAATCATAAAGGTATTAAAATTCGTTTTTTTGCGCTGCAAGATACGTATACTAATGCAATAAAACTATCAGGCCCTAAGCCTGGAGTTGTTCTATATATATACGACATTAACAATAATTTATTAATACCAAATAAGCTCTACTCTATTTCTAATAATTACGTTTATTTTGATAACAAAAGTAAAGAGAGCTTTTTAAAATATGAAACAGAATTAGGCACAAGTAATAACGAAATTACACCTGGTGATTACTTTACCACAATTAAATTCAACGTTACTTACGACTAGTAAATAAACTCATAATTAATTTGATGAAAAAATCATGGTTAAATTTAATATTTACTCTTACATCATTGTGACTTCTTTTTTATCTTCAATCTCTTCGTTAGCCTATGCTGTCGAATTCAATACCGATATGTTAGATACAGAAGACACTCAAAATATTGACTTTAGCCAATTTTCTCAGGCTGGATTTATTATGCCTGGTATTTATCATTTAAATCTCAAAGTCAATAATGAGGGCATGGGTAGTGCGCAAGATATCACTGTGATAGCGCCACAATCCCAAAACAATAATTTATTCGATACCGTTTGTGTTCCCGTTAATATTCTTGATCGTTTAGGGCTTACTCCGGACGCAATTAAATTAATTAAATATCGTGATGAGGGTAAATGCCTTGATTTATCTCCGCTTGAAGGTGCTTCATTAAGTGTAGATTTATCGACATTAACGCTATCCATTTTAATCCCACAAAGCTATTTAGAATATACAGATCCAAGTTGGGTTCCTCCTTCACGTTGGGAGGAAGGTGTAAATGGATTTTTATTAGATTACAACCTAACAGGTTCTTTAACGCATCAAAATTCAGGTTCACGAGAATCGTACCTTTCTGCTAACGGAACAACAGGGCTTAATTTTGGTGCATGGCGTTTACGCGGTGATTACCAAGCAAACTATCGAAAATCGACAGGAAGCTTCGAAAACCAATATAGTGATGCCACATTTAGCCGATTATTTGCATACCGCTCAATAAAATCCATTGCGTCTATTTTAACGTTAGGTGAGAACTACTTTTACTCTGCTATTTTTGATTCTTGGCAGTACACCGGGGTATCTCTTGAAACCGATGAAAATATGATGCCCCCTAAATTAACAGGTTATGCACCAGAGATTATTGGTATTGCTCAAACTAATGCCACTGTTATTGTCAAAAGCCATAACCGTATAGTTTTAGAAACAACCGTACCTGCTGGTCCCTTTCGTATCCAGACACTAGATAGCTCTATTCGTGGAACATTAGATGTGACTGTGCGAGAAGAAAATGGTGAAGAACAACAATTTAGCATTACCACAGCAGCATTACCCTACTTAACGAGACCAGGGCAAATCCGCTATAAATTTGCAGCGGGTAAACCACGTTTTAATGGCCGCCAGCTCGAAGGTGATTTAACTGCTTCGGGAGAACTCTCTTACGGGTTAAATAACCTTTGGTCTATCTATGGGGGCTCCGTTTTATCAAAAAATTATCAGGCATTTTCAGCAGGCTTTGGTCGTGACCTGTTTTCATTCGGTAGCCTTTCGTTCGATGCGACTCAGTCACATGCTCAATTACTTGATAAAACGTTAACTGGCCGAAGTTATCGACTTAGTTATTCAAAATCATTTGATGAAGCCAGAACTGACATTACATTCGCAGGGTATCGTTTCTCTGATGAAACCTATCGCTCTTTGCAACAAACGTTGGATGAACGACGTACAGGTAATGAAAGCCAAGCTCAAAAAGAAAGCTATCAAATTAATATTAATAAATATTTTGATGATTTCTCATTGGGTGGAAACTATCAATACAATACGTATTGGAATAGTGAAACAGAAGAACAATACAGCTTATACCTAAGTACTCTTTTAAATTGGGCGGCTATTGGGCTCAAAAATATTAACCTGACAGCTTCTGCTTCTCGTTCAAAAAGAGCGGGATATCAAGATGATGCGATCAGCTTGTATTTCACTATTCCTTTAAGTCAAGGAAGCAGCGTCAGCTTTTCTGAAGGTTATACCCGAAACCAAAATGGCCAACGCAGTTCAACACATAATATCGGTTATAGCGGATATAGTGAGCAGCGCAATTATAACTTAAATGTCGGTTATCAAACAGGAAGTCATCAGAATGACCAAACCAGCTTTAGTGGTTATTTAAACCAAAATCTTCCTTATGCCTCAATTTCAGGAAATGCGAGTTATGTCCCGAACGAGTATCACAGCGTTGGGGGATCAATTAATGGTGGAATTACCTTAATTAAAGAAGGTATTGCCATGCACCAAGCCGCTTATGGTGGTACTCGACTCGTTATAGAAACACCTGGTGCAGCTAACGTTCCTCTGAGTGGTGGCGTTTATCAAACTAATCACTTTGGACTCGCTGTATTGCCAAACGTGAGTAGTTATCGGAAAACCAGCGCATCAATTAATACCAGTAAATTACCAAAAGATGTTGAAGCATTAGAGACCGTCACTGATACGACTCTGACTCGTGGGGCAATCGGATATCGTCGCCTCAACGTAATTCAAGGTGAAAAAACGTTTGCTCGCTTAAAACTAGCTGATGACACTTATCCGCCTTTTGGCGCCAGCGTACGTAATAGCAACAATATTGAACTCGGAATTGTTGGCGAACAAGGTATTACGTGGATTATTGGTATCCAGCCTAAAGACTTACTCAATCTCTACTGGGGAAATAAACACCAGTGTAGTGCCGATGTGCCTGACGTGATTAATCCTCAAGAAATTTACCCAACTATTATTTGTCGTTAATAAGAGAACTAAGATGAAATTGAATTCCCCTTTTTTGTTACTTACTAGCGTATTCACGCTGACTATAAGTGTAATTTCAGCTGCGAATGCCGCGGTTACACTTGATCGTACTCGTATAATTTTCGATGGAAACCAGTCGTCTATTAATATTACGATCCGTAATGATAACCCGGAATTGCCTTATTTGGCCCAGTCGTGGTTAGAAAATGCGTTAGAACAAAAACTGGAAACAGGCCCTATTATTGCCACTCCGCCGATTCAGCGCATGGAACCCAAATCCACTAGCCTAGTTCGCCTAAGCACCGCACCCGACATTGCAAAGTTACCGCAAGACAGGGAATCCCTGTTTTATTACAACCTGCGTGAAATCCCGCCTAAGTCATCAGAAGCGGGTGTGTTGCAAATTGCATTACAGAGCCGTGTAAAACTATTTTATCGCCCTGAAAGCATTGTTGCACAAAGCAAAACCGATTGGACGAAATATATAACATTAACAGCAACATCATCGGGTTATACGTTAGATAACCCAACACCATTTTATTTAACTGTAATTGGTATAGGGAACAGCCAAAAACAATCTGAAGAAAGTGATTTTGACGCAGTCATGATACCGCCAAAATCTAATCAACTGATTAAATCATCCAAATTTTCAACACCTTACCTGACATATATCAATGATTATGGTGGAAAGCCCTCACTTGCTTTCAAATGCCAAGCTTCAACGTGCAGTGTGACGGAATAATGAGTAAAAAATAGATAGGAGCAGAACAATGAAATTAAATTACCTAGCACTATGGGCTTTTACTATACCTATTTTTGCTGAGTCTGCGGTGCCTGTGACAACAGGCACGATATATGTTAATGCGCGTATTGTTACTGCTCCTTGTCTACCTAATATCTCATTAAAATTAAATGAAAGTACTTTAATTGCAGCAACCTATAGTGTGGAAATGCATTTTTCTCATTGTAGCAAACCAATACAAAAGCAAGCTTGGGTACCGTTAAGACTGAAATTAGGCAGTAACCAATATGTGCTAACTCAACCACTACGCAATAACACCATTTTATTCTCTATTCCTGCTAGTAATAAGATGCAACGTGTGGAGATAAATTATGATTAGATGCTCAATATTATTATTTAGTTTTTTATTCCTAACATGGAATACCAGCTTTGCCAATACACTAACAGTTTACTTAGAAGGAGTGTTAGTACCGCTTGGTTGCCGGCTAAGTGATGATGATACACAGAAAAAAATATATCTTTCTGGGCTACGTTTTTCTTCAATCGAAACATTAGGACGTTCAGATATGCAACCATTTAAATTGGATATCATGGACTGTTCAGCGATGGCTTTGAATAAAACGATCAAAATAACGTTAAATACCCAAAATATTGAAACACATAATGGTATTAATTATTTAAAAACCACTGGTGAATCTAATGTGTTATTAGCACTGACTGATAGTCGTGGTAAAGAACTAGAACTGAATACAACAATTGATGTCAGTACAGTAACTGAATCAGGTAAAGGGTCCGTTAATACACTTTTATTCGGTGTTTATGCTCAGAAGCCCTTTAGTTCTCTTTTAAAAACAGGGGGGTTCTCCTCAACTGTTACTTTTAATCTTGATTATCAATAAGGAGAATTGAAATGAAATTTATTTGTTTTTCATTCCCTTTAATTAGTTTATTAGTTTCCTTAGGCACTCAAGCGGATGTACTAATTTCTCTTTCTGCAAAATTGGTTCGACCACCATGTGTACTTACAGCAGAAAATGGTGAAAAAGAATTAGTCATTAATTTCCGTGAGGTAGCGCTAGACAGACTAACTGAAGAAAAACAGTCCTTTGGTATTCTCATTAAACAATGTGAACTTCGAAAAAATTTACAAGTTTACCTATCTCCAAGAGAAGGAAGCACTTTGACAATAAACAATGAAACCGTACTTGCAACCTCTATTAATGGATTGGGTATTCGTTTCTCAGAAGAAAATAAAAGTAATGCGCTCAACCTTAATAAATGGGAAAGGATTGCTCCATCCGTAAGTGGTGATACAGGGAAAGTTGTTATCCAATCACAATTAGTCACTAATCAAGCTATTGAAAATCTCACTGCTGGGCCATTTAGTGCCGCTTTATCAGTGATGGTTGATTATCTGTAATATTGGGAAGTCTTTATGAAAAATATAAAAAAGTATTCACCATTATTTTTGTTGCTGCTATTAGTTAACTTAAATTCCTATAGTGCGACTCGCTATTCAGGAAGTGGTGGTGGCTATAAAATGAGTTTAGTATCTAACAATTCTGTTGTTTCTGATACACCAGCAATTGGAAGTGATAACAATAAATATTTTTTAATAGCCCCAGCAAATAGCTCCGGTATTGTTATTAATGAAAACACATCTCAGCCTTATGGGTCTGTATATTGTACTGTGAATTTCTTACAAGGTAATTATTCAGCAGGCCTTGTTCCGGCTTATGCCTACCACCGTGTTTTTGCCTATATGCCAGAAGCAGGCTTTACTATTGGAGGGCTGACCGCATTTAAAATAAACAATAATACATTTTTTACACTTTATTCTGAGAATGGAATAACCAGTGGCTGGCGGAATATTTCAGGGAGAGGATGCTCTAATGAAGAAATGGGGCCATTAGCAACATCATTTTTTACTGTTCATTTTCCTTTTACCGTTAGAGTTTATGTCAAAGATATCCCTGTTGATGGAAAAATTGTTATTCCAAATGCAATGATTGCAGGTTACACACGATTATTCCAAGACTATGGGACACCAGATATTTATGTACCTATTGATAAAGCCACCGTTAAATTAGATCTCACTACATCGGTTATCAATTATCCGTCAAATTGCCATTCTAATATTGATAATTTAAACATTGATCACAAAACATTGGATGCTTATGAATTTAATAGTAAAGAAACGCGTACTGTTACTTATACATGCGATAGAGTACAGCCAGTTAAAGTAAAATTAGCATTAGATTATGCCACGGATAGTGATCCACAAAAACGACTTCCCTTAAAATCAGGAAATAATACTATTTATTCTGAGCTTATACTTTATGATGAACAAAATAATCAAAGTGGAAAAACGCTCGAAACAACAATAGATAAAGTAAAAAACATTACGATTGAAAGTAAAGTTTCAGGCTATGACGCCGAACCTGGAGACTACAAAGGCAATGCTTGGTTAATAGCAACATTTATTTAATATAGCGGTAAGCGTACTATGATCATAATATCCCGCTCACTATTTATTGGTATCTTTATTGTTTGGCACCTTGCTAGTCTTATTTATATTGACAGTCTAGGAAGCTTGAGACAATCATTACCACAAAACATTATTAGCTGGTTATCTATTTCCTTGACGATATCCATTATAGCATTTACAGTTTTCTATCGGAAAATTAAAATAATCATTACATTACCTGCTATTTGCTACTGTTTTTCTTTAGCTATTTTAATGATGGGGTTAATATCTCATCAGGGAGAAAATAATAATGTTGATTTTTGGTATTTTTCTGGTATTACCGTTGGCGTATTACTATATATTGCAGGGTTACAAGTGAAAAAAAAATGGTTAATACAATCATTTTGTATTTACTGTTATATCATTATTAATGTAGCTCAAGTCTTTATTACTGCATATCAATATATATTTGAAGCTGATATTTTTTATCTTGCATCAGGCATGCGTTCAAATGGCTTATCACAGCAAGTTAATATATTATCGGTTAACATGGCGACTGCATGCTTATTATCTCTTATGACTCTTGTATTATCACAATTTTCGTTGTTATCTAAACGCCATGAAAAAATCAGGATTGTATTACTAGGAACATGCATTTTATTTTTCACATTAACTTTAGTCGTTCTGCAATCTGTTATTGCTTGGCTAAGCTTTACTGTTTGTGCATTTATTTTCATTTGTCTTTTTTACAAGAAAAACCCTCTACGTGTTAGTGCTAGTTATTTTATTATTGCTGTAGCAATCTTTATTGGAGTTTATTTAATAAAACTATGCCCACAGTACATTGGAACTGATGTTATGAATCAATTCCATTTAAAACAAATGCTACGTTTTTCTATTACTTTATTCTTAGAAAAACCGTATGATGCATGGGAGCAATCATTTTTATTTGAAAATAGTTATGAAAGAACAGCAATTCCTTTTTTTAGTCCTAAAATGTATATTGTTCCTCACCCACACAATGAAATACTACTCTGGCTGATGACTGGAGGACTCATTAACTTGATATTTTTATCTTTATTATTAACCGGAGGTATCTATGTCGTATTTCAATCTTTTATAAAATATAAAATTAATGGAAATGGTTATCCATTGGCAATCATTCTATCAATAACCCCTATTATTATACATAATCATGTTGAATACCCTTTTTTGCTTTCTGTATTACACTGGGGGATCGTCATATTATTTTTATCATTCTCAGATGCTGCTTTCGCATTAGAAGAACAATCCCTATTTTATATTAACAAGCAACTATCTTATCTATTCAGTTTTATTGTATTTATTATTGGATTAGGCGTATTTATTATTGGGTTATCTCTGTTTAATGGAGATAAATCTTTTTATACTCAGGGTAATTATCGAAATGAAAACATAGTAATTAGACTATCAGATTCAATTACTTTCGAAAAAACAACGTATCAATATAAGAACACATAACTAAACCTTATTTACACTTAAGTAGTGTGATATTAATCAGGATAATATTATGAGAATATATCAAACTGAAATTTCAAATGCCTATATAGGGCTACAAGTTCGTAAACGCCGTTTACAGATGGGATGGACAGCACACACTTTAGGGAAAAAATCGGGATTAAGCCAACAGCAAATCTCCCGTTATGAACGCGGTACGCAGAATTTTACGATTCATCGGCTCTGTATATTTGCTAATGTATTGCAGTGTGACCTAGATTATTTTCTTGAACAAAATAGCTATAAGAACCTTTCTCTTGTAAATACAAATCTTTAAGCACTATTCAAAAGTAAAATCTGATCTTGTCACTCAAAAAGATCAGATTTTCTTTATTCTCACCTTACTTTCATTCTTTTCTGATTGCATAAGTGGTAAGGCTCTTATACTTTTAACCCAAATTACTTATCACGGGTTAAAAGGCATCAATATGACCATCACACTTATCGTTGTATTTGTTTTACTCTTATTGGCTATAGGTTGGGGGATCTCAATCTATAACCGCCTGATCAACACCCGTAATCAAGTCAGCAATCAATTTGCCAATATTGATGTTATTTTAAAGCAAAGAGCCGATCAGATCCCACAACTCGTTACCATTACAGAAAAGGCTATGGAACATGAGGAAATCCTTTTTACTTCACTAAGTGATGCGCGTCAGAACTACTTTAATGCCAAAAACATGAACGATAAAATCGCAGCATCGAATGAAATGAACCGTGCACTGGGTAACCTTATTGCCATTGCAGAAAATTACCCTACTCTCATTTCTGGTGAGCAATTTACCCAATTACAAATCGCCTTAAGTGATGTTGAAAATAAATTAGCCCAACGACGTGAAGGCTTTAACGACGCAACAACAGAGTATAATACTGCAATACAAATGTTCCCTGACAGCCTAATTGCCAATGCCTTTCGTTTTTCAGCACTGCCATTACTTGATATTTCTGAAGATGAAAAAAAATATCAGGGCGTCCAGTTTAAATAATGTCAGCGTAAAGGTATTAATGCGTGAATATGTATTTTTTACTCGGAGCAGCTATTGGTGCTTTAATTTTATTTATTGATAACAAGTTCTCGATAAATAAAAAAGTAAACTGGAGGATCATTCCTTTTATCAGTGTTGCTTGTGGTATGTGGTACTCGCTCTCTCCTTCTATCGGCGACTATGGCAGTATCATTTATTACGTCGTTGTTCTCATCATCACCTTTTTTATTACCCGTAATGTTGTCAAGGCTAGTAAAGTTGGCTATCAACGTTACCAGCGTTTACAAAATGAAGGCTCATCAAAGTTTAGTGCGTTTCTTAAAACCCTTATAGGTATGCTGATCGCCACTTGCCTATTTGCAGGGTTCTTCATCGACATGCGCGTATTTTTTATCGCATTTGTCTTAGCCTTTGTATTTAAAGCGATTGAAAATACACCAACCAAGCGCTTCTTAAAATTTCAGAAAAACTTAGCCACCTCCAAAATCCGCTCAATGGCAATGGGGCTTGTGGAAATTGAAGGAAAAATCACGGCGGGCACAGCCATTAAAAGCCAACTAGGTAATAAAACCTGTTACGGCTCATTTTATTTTGAATATTCCATATCAAAAGATAAAGACGGTAAAAAAAGCTATACCTTACAAAATAGTAAATACAACATGCATAGCTTCACTCTTACGGATGATACTGGTTCGGTAAAAGTAGAGTGCGACCCAGATTATTTTGTTTACCCTGGCTTAGAACCGCATATGGATATTGAAAGCGGTAATCGCCGTTACAAAGAATATTTACTTGAAGCAAACCGCAGTTATTTATTAATTGGTACAGCAGATGCCAATGAAAAAGGCGAATCGATTATTATACGTAAGGCACCTCATATGCTATTAGGCGTCTCACCCTCAGACTATGTCGTTCGTTGGAACAAAACAGGTCCATTACGTCGAAATTTAGCTATTACCGCCATAATTGCACTTTTTCTGATTGGTGTGATTCTAGTTACGCCAATGGATTATCAAAACGGGCTGCTAAATATGCATTTCGACCAGATATCATTATTCGGTGATAACTAACATGGAAAAGCTTATTTTTTTCATTATTATCGCTGTTATTAGCTATATTTTTATACGCTATATAATTAATATTTATAATAATATTGTATTTTTAAAAAACAATTGCCATAAAGCATTTGCGAATATAGATGTGTTATTAAAGAAGCAGGTTGAATTAGTTCCTGTATTAACTCAAGTTGCAGATAAAGCGATGGCACATGAAAAACAGCTGTTTAGCGAGTTAATTGCCAGCCGTCAGCGCTATTTATCCAGTACCGCTATTGAAACCAAAGTCGATACTGCAAACCAATTTCCAGCAAAAATAAAACCGCTGATTGCTATCGCTGAAAACTATCCAATGCTGATAAGTAAAGGGGTATTACTGGAATTGCAAACCCAAGTAAAACATATTGAAGACCAAATTGCAGACCGACGTGAATTTTTCAACCAAACCGTCACACTCTACAATACAGATATTCATGTTTTCCCCAATGTTATTTTTGCCAGGTTATTTCGTTTTAAAGATATCCCCCTACTATTTAGTAAACAGGAGCGCTTAGAATGATAAGTATCCCTTTTTCTTGGTTTGGTTTCACGGATTGGCTTATTGAGCAAGAGGCTGGGCTAATCATTATGTTTGCGACATTTGGTACGCTACTGTTAACTTTTGTCGTGCTTACCACCCTCAATATATTCGGGTTAAAAAAGTACTCACTCTATATTGCTGGCGCGTTATTGTGCTCCATTTTCATAAGCATGATGGTCATGATCCCACTATTACTACTTTTCAGTATTGAAAACTCAATTAAGTTGCAACTTGTTTGGGTGGTGATTGTTGCCAGTTGCTTAATTTCATTTTTAAGCAACCGGCATTATTTAGATATCTACTTCAATTCCATTGAAAAGAAAGCGAATAAAGAAGTCAAAAAACAAAATAAGAAACGTAAAAAATAGCACCGGCTCTATTTATATTAAACTTGCTCTGCTTCTAATCTTTTCACATAACGGTAATGTGAAAATGTCACTAGCAACGCTATAAAGGCAATTAATGCCCCTAATATAAACCCACCTGAATAACCTACCGCTGCCGTTAAACCAACAAGCATCATCAAACTGACTAATTCGCCAATATCCCGCGTACTTTGTACTGCGGTCATGTCAGTACCCGCTTGCTAGCAGTTGAAAAGCTGTTTCTAAGCGGTACTCCTGCAACCAGCCATAAATACTATTACCGAATAATTGACGGAAGCCTTGCTCTTCTTCAATACCTAAATCACGGTTAATCAGAAACTCACCGCGACGGATCCGGATAAACTCACCAACAGATTGCTCTTCACGGGCTGAATGCGCTTGTGTGAATTTATCTTCGATACGCTGCTGCATAGGGCTCTTACCTAGACGAATAAATAAACAGTATAGTGACAAAAAAACACCAAGATAACAATAATTATCATTCGCAATAAATAAAGAGGAAATTAATTATTTTAAATTGAAGATTTGACTGTAGCTTTTAGGGTTCAAACGCAAATAAAGAATCAATGTTACTAATACAAAAATCACATGCATTGCCCATACCCATGTAAAACTTTGGCTCAATTGCTGTATCCACGCGGCGCATAATGGCCCAAAGGCTGCAATAATAAATCCTCCAGCCTGCATCAACGAAGTCAATGCGCCTGCACTAACCGGATGGGGTAAGTGATCCAAAGCAGTAATAATACTTAATGCAAAGCAGCCGCCTAGCCCCATACCTAATAACGCGACCCATAAAAGTGGCACATCGCTGGCAAACAGCATCAACCCAGAAAAACCAAGAGCTTGGCAACTGAGCGTGACAATCAGCCAAAAACGACGATCAATATTATGCGAAGCAAACACGGGAATCATTAGTGCAGATAACGCCTGAAACACCGTTAATATGGCAACAAAAGTGCCACTTTGTGCAGCACTCATTCCCTGTTCTTGGAAAAAAGGCGCTAGCCAAGTCACTACGGTGCCATAGCCCGCATTAATCAGCCCAAAACCTGCCATCAACAACCATGCTCTCGGTCTTCGTAAGAATGTCAACACTGAGACCTGCTCTGCTTTTGAGCCCCGCTCCGTGTGTACATTCGCCCAAATAGCCAACAGCGCCAACAAAGCAGGGAAAGCAAGCCATGCTAAGGCACTCTGCCAATGGCCTGTCATTTCTTCAACCAAAGGCGTGATCTGTGCGCCAATAGCTCCCCCTGCCATTAACGTGGCTGAATATAATCCTGTCATCATCGCCATTTTTTGGGGGAAATTCGCTTTGATGAGCCCAGGAAATACCGACTGGATATAAGCCGCACCCACTCCACATAAAAAAGCGGTTAATAATAAAGCTGCACCATCAACAACAAAGTAACGAGCGAGTGAACCGACCAGCAGTAATAGCATTGCGCTACTGATACCCGCACGTTCACCTATTCGTTGGTTTAGCATTGGTACAACCAATGCGCCAACCCCCATCAATAACATGGGTAACAATGTTAAAAGCGAAATGCTTTGATAACTCATCCCTGTCGTTTGAATGATATTGTCGATAACAGGCCCTGGGCCCGTCATAAAGGGGCGTAAGTTCACCCCGACTAAAACAATGGTCAGTACTAACGCCAGCGAAGATGGTGCCGCTTTACTCATTTAGATTGCCGTTCCCACCACTGTTGGTACAGTGTACTGCGCGTTTCATCATTGGGTTTTAGTTGCTCAAACCGTAAACCTGATTGCTGCTCAGGAACGACCCTCAGCGCTTTTGCAATCGCATCTGTAGAAAGCCCAAAAGGTGCGGCGTCATCATTTGAATAGGCGTAGACGACCCGAGAGATACCCGCCATTCGCATCGCGGCCAAGCACATCGGGCAAGGCTGCCCACTTGCATAAACCACACAGTCATCTAATTTCACGCGGCTTAATTTTTGCCCTGCTTGACGCAATGCCATTAGCTCCGCATGGGCGGTTGGGTCATTGAGCTCAAGTATTTGATTAACGCCACTCGCAACAACTTGCCCATCACAGACAACAATTGCGCCAAAAGGCCGCCCGCCAGCTCGCACGTTTTCCATTGCTAAGTTGATAGCTTGTTGTAAAAATTGCGTATCCGACATTATTTCGCTCCTGAATTCTCAAGAATTTCAATCAAGTTACGGTAACCTTTACTTTTTGCCAACGTCAGCGGTGATATCCCCGAACCATCAGCTAAGTTAACATCTGCGCCACCTTTGATTAATTCAGTGACAATTTGTGCATACTTATCGCTACCATCACCCAAAATAATCGCTTCAATTAGTGCCGTCCAACCCAATCGATTAACATGATTGACATCAACACCCGCATCAATCAAGGTTTTAACCGTTGCAACATGTCCACGTTCTGCCGCAGGGATCAAAGCAGTTCCCCCGTAGCGATTGGTACTTTTTAAATCAGCGCCATGTTGTAGAGTCAATATTAGTATCTCTTGCAAACCACGCGCCCCAGCGTACAAATAAGGGGAATCTTGCATATTATCCCGTGCATTAACGTCCGCACCTTGCTCAATCAAAAAACGGGCAACTTCAAGATGGTTTTCATGGGTTGCCGCCATCAACGCAGTACGTTGGCGTGAATCACGCTGTTCAATATCCACACCTTGCTCAACTAAGGACTTAACACCTTGTAAGTTACCTTGCTCAGCCAATGATACCAAAGAGTTGGCTTGTGGGTTTGCCATACCTTTCCCCATAAATATCAATGAAATCATAAGAATGCTAGCTAAGTGAACCAACCATTTTGCACGTAAAAAGAATGTTTTCATGATTAATCTCCCCTATGACCCTTTAATCTACTGAAAAAGTATGCTATTTAAAAATTAAATAACTAAATGATTGGTATTTATAAAATGAATCCATTGCTCAACCTTGTTTTGTTAAAAACCTTTGTCACTGTTGCTGAAACAGGGAATTTCACCGTGGCTTCACAGCATTTAAATTCAACACAATCAACATTGAGCCAGCAAATTCAACGGCTAGAAGCTTTAGTCGGTCAGCCTTTATTTGTCCGAGGGCACCGCATACTAACCTTAACCGAAACTGGTGAAGTTTTGTTGAGTTATGCAAAAAATATATTGGCGCTCAATGATACCTTCTTTATGAAAATCACTGGCAATGCCGTCATTCAAACTATTCGGCTCGGTTTTCCTGAAGACCTCGCTTCTGGCCAAGTCACGCCGACACTGGCCGCATTTATGCAAGCTAACCCCAATGTGCGGTTAGAAGTCACGAGTGGCCTAAGCCGACAACTTCATCAGCGCTACCAACATGGCGAATTAGATTTAATTATTGTGAAACAGAAAAAAGGGGAATTTAAAAGTGATTACCATTGGCCGGAGCCTTTGTGTTGGCTAACAAGCAACCAATATAAACGTTTAAGTAATGATTCAGTACCTTTGGTGGTTTTTCCTGAAAACGGTCTCTACCGTAATGATATGTTCAAATTATTAGATAGTGAACAGCGCCCTTGGCACATAACTTATACTTGTTCTAGCCTTGCAGGTATTCAAAGTGCTATCGCAGATGGGTTAGGTGTTAGTTTATTACCTTTACGAGCAAAACTTCCTCAACATCGAATTTTAACAGAAGAAGAAGGTTTCCCAGCTGCTCAAGAAATGGAAATTGCCATGCATTTCCATGCTAATACCTCGGATATCATTACGCAACTCGCCGAGAAACTGGCACAACAATTGGGGGAACGCGAGTGATGAATAAACTGATTGAATTAGAAAAAAAATTACATAACAGTACTAACCGACAGAATAGCAATTTTCTTCGCGAGATATTACATGAGGATTTTTTTGAATTTGGTCGTTCTGGCTTTTCAACCGATAAACTCGATACCTTAGCGTCATTGGCTAATGAAACAGCTAAAACGATTTACGCCGAAAACTTCCACTGCTCGCAATTGAGTGATAATACGGTGTTAATGACTTATATCAGTTTTGAACAACAAGATGGGGGTAAAACCAAGCTAACTAACCGCTCATCCATTTGGCTCAAGAATTCAGCAAACCAATGGCAATTAAGGTTTCATCAAGGGACACCCACAAACCTATAGCCGCTTTTTTGCAACATCATAAACCTCGTTACGATTCCTTTTCCCCACAGTGACCACAATTATAATAAGCTGATTATCAACAACTTCGTATACTAAGCGATAACCCGATGCTTTCAGCTTAATCTTATAACAATTTTGCAGCCCACTGAGCCTTGCGGAAGGTATATGGGGATTCTCAATCAGTAATTTTAGTTTCTTGGCGAATTGCTTCTGTACTGTTGCACCAAGCTTTTTCCACTCTTTTGCTGCATCGTCCCTAAACTTAACTTTATAGAACCCTGTCATAAATAGCTATCCAAATCCACATCTACAAGCTTCTGGTTTTTCCTTGCGTTAACAATTTCAATAAGTTCTTTGTCTTCAATTTGTTCCAATAAATTTTCATATATTTCAGCTGGAACACAATAAAATGCAGGCTTATTTCTATTCAGAATAGCCACAGGGAACCCCTCACCAGAATCCACTGTCGCCATAGGGTTTTTCTTTAGCTCACTGATGCTCGCCGTAACATTACTTAAAATAACTTGAGGCATTTCCAATCTCCAAAAGACCATTTAATAGGTCTCATTATAGCTTTGTTTATTTTATAGGCAAGAGGTCATTTATACCACAATATGAAATGCTAATTTCATTCTATTTCCTCAAAAAAATCCCCCAGCAAGTTACCTTACTAGGGGATTAATCACAAAAAAACTTAATGCGTGTTAATTACAGCACATCAACACAGTTCAGTTCTTTGAATGCTTGTTCTAAACGAACAACCATTGAATCTTGTGCTTTACGCAGCCACACACGTGGGTCATAGTATTTTTTGTTAGGTTTATCCGCACCTTCTGGGTTACCTAACTGACCTTGCAGATAGCCTTCGTTCTTTTTGTAGTACTGTAAAATACCATCCCAAGTTGCCCACTGAGTATCAGTATCGATGTTCATTTTGATAACACCGTAGCTAACTGCTTCTTTGATTTCAGCAGCACTTGAGCCAGAACCACCGTGGAATACGAAGTCTAAGCTGTTGTGTGGCAGGTTATATTTTTCTGAAACGTAGTCTTGTGAATTACGCAGGATTTTTGGCGTTAACTGAACGTTACCTGGTTTATAAACACCGTGAACGTTACCGAAAGAAGCCGCGATAGTGAAACGCGGGCTTACTGCATTCAGTTTTTCGTATGCATATGCAACATCTTCTGGTTGAGTATACAGCTCAGAACTGTCCATACCTGTGTTATCAACACCGTCTTCTTCACCACCAGTACAGCCTAGTTCGATTTCCAGAGTCATATCGATTTTAGCCATACGCGCTAAATATTTAGCACAGATTTCGATGTTTTCTTCCAGTGTTTCTTCTGACAGGTCAATCATGTGAGAAGAGAACAGTGGTTTACCGGTTTTTGCGTAGTGTTTTTCACCTGCATCTAACAGGCCATCGATCCATGGCAGTAATTTCTTCGCACAGTGGTCAGTATGCAGAATAACAGGAACACCATAGTGCTCAGCCATTTGGTGTACATGATAAGCACCAGAGATCGCACCTAAAATTGCAGCTTGTTGGCCTTCAGCTTTCAGGCCTTTACCTGCGATAAATGCAGCACCGCCATTAGAAAACTGAACAATAACTGGAGCACGAACTTTAGCGGCCGCTTCAAGTACGGCGTTAATTGAATCCGTACCAACACAGTTCACCGCTGGCAATGCAAAGTTATTTTCTTTAGCAACTGCGAAAACTTTCTGTACATCATCACCAGTAAGAACACCCGGTTTAACAAAATCAAAAATTTTAGACATGTGAAAAGGTCCTGTGGTAAACAGGCAGCCTACGCTGCCTGTTGTGTATGAACAATTAATTACGCTTTAGCACGTTCTTCTAGCATCACAACGGCAGGGAGCTTTTTGCCTTCAACGAACTCAAGGAAAGCACCGCCACCAGTAGAGATATATGAAATTTTGTCAGCAATGTCGAATAAATCGATAGCCGCTAGGGTGTCACCACCACCAGCGATAGAGAATGCGTCGCTATCAGCAATCGCTTTTGCAACGATCTCAGTACCTTTACGGAAGTTAGGGAACTCAAACACGCCTACTGGGCCATTCCAAAGAATGGTTTTGGCATTTTTCAGGATCTCAGCCAAACGCTGTGCAGATTCGTCACCTAAATCCAGAATTTGTTCGTCGTCTTTAATTTCAGTACTTGCTTTCAGAGTTGCAGGTGCAGTTTCGGAGAACTCAGTTGCAACGCGAACATCAGTCGGTACTGGAATTTGGCAGTTTGCCAGTAATTTTTTCGCTTCAGGGATTAAGTCTGCTTCATATAATGAGCGACCAACATTGTTGCCTTCCGCTGCGATAAAGGTATTCGCAATACCGCCACCAACAATTAACTGGTCTGCAATTTTAGATAGAGAATCTAATACAGTCAGTTTAGTTGACACTTTAGAACCACCAACAATCGCAACCATTGGGCGAGCTGGGTTATCTAATGCTTTACCTAATGCTTCTAACTCACCACTCAGTAGTGGGCCAGCACAAGCCACTGGAGAGAATTTAGCAACACCATGTGTTGACGCTTGTGCACGGTGAGCCGTACCAAACGCATCCATCACATAAACATCACACAATGCCGCATATTGTTTTGACAGCGTTTCGTCGTCTTTTTTCTCGCCTTTATTAAAGCGAACGTTTTCCAGCACAACTAACTCGCCAGCTTCGATGTCAACACCGTTAAGGTAGTCTTTAACTAAACGGACTGGGTAATCCATTTTATCGGCCAGATAGTCAACAACAGGTTGCAGTGAAAACTCTTCGTTGTACTCGCCTTCGGTCGGGCGACCAAGGTGAGAAGTGACCATGACTTTAGCGCCTTGTTTCAGAGCAGCTTCAATTGTTGGTAATGAAGCACGAATACGCGCATCAGAAGTAACTTTGCCATCTTTTACAGGAACGTTTAAGTCAGAACGGATGAATACGCGTTTACCCGCTAAGTCTAAATCGGTCATCTTAATTACAGACATGGTGAATCCTCTCGTTGATTCTCTATAAAGTTTCCATCAGCGACTGTGCAAAACAATAAAGTTATCATGCCCTGCTGTCTGTCAGTCGCCAATTAGTTTAAACCTGTCGCTGCCATTGCTAATGTTGTATCTAGCATCCGGTTAGCAAACCCCCATTCGTTATCACACCAAACCAGGGTTTTAATTAAATGCTTACCACTGACTCGCGTTTGTGTACCATCAATAATAGCACTGTGTGGATCATGATTGAAATCCATCGAGACTAGCGGTAATTCTGTGTAGTCCACTATACCACGAAAATGCCCTTGTGCAGCGCTTCGCAGTAGTTGGTTGACTTTTTCAACACAAACATCGTCATGTACGGTAACACTCAAATCAATCGCTGTCACATTCGTCGTCGGTACACGAACAGAAATGGCTTCAAAGTGGTCTTTAAATTTCGGAAAAATTCGTGTAATTCCTGCGGCTAATTTGGTATCAACAGGAATGATAGACTGACTCGCTGCGCGAGTTCTGCGTAAATCTTTATGATAGGCATCGATAACGGGTTGGTCATTCATTGACGCGTGAATCGTCGTCACTGTCCCCGATTCAATCGAAAATGCCTCATCAAGTAATTTAATAATTGGAATAATACAATTGGTGGTACAAGAAGCATTGGAAACAATCTTGTCTTGAGCGGTTAGGCTTTCATGGTTAACACCATAAACGATAGTGGCATCAAGGTCGTCAGTACCCGGGTGAGAAAATAACACTTTTTTCGCCCCTGCCGCTAAATGCAGTAACCCATCATCCCGTGAGCCATAAGCCCCACTGCAATCTAAAACGACATCAATACCCAGCTCTTTCCAAGGCAACTCATGCAGCTCACGTTGATGAAATAAACGAATATTATCATCACCAACTTGTAAAAGTGTTCCGTTAAGCCGTACATCCCAAGCAAAACGCCCATGGCTGGAATCATACTTCAGCAAATGCGCAATACCTTCAGGTTCAGCAAGTTCGTTAACCGCCACCACGATAATCTCTGCCCGACGGCCAGATTCATACAACGCTCTTAGAACACTTCGACCAATGCGGCCAAAGCCGTTTATTGCTACCCTGATTGCCATTCTACACCTTGTATCTGAGCAAAATCACACGGTTGCTAAGGATAACTGACTCACACCAACTCTACTGCTCATTTTAGCTGTCAAACATCAAAAGTGTGCTTCAACCGACATTTTTAAAAAATATTTTCATTCAGCAACACACAACTGAAACGGTTCAGCTTATCTAAGGTTAGATTAAGGGATATATTTACAGAACGCAATAGAAAATCCTATATTGGTGCACAAAAAAACAACGCCTAGCTTATCACTAGGCGTTGTTCAGCAAGATAATTAGAAATGAGAACCAAAATTCGGGACTCATTCCTTCTTATTTTATTTCAGTAAAGATTTTGCAGCTTCAACCGCTTTCTCTACTGTAATACCGAATTCTTTAAACAGAACTTCGGCTGGAGCAGATTCACCAAAGGTATGCATACCGATGATGGCACCGTTTAAACCAGTGTACTTGAACCAGTAATCTGCAATACCCGCTTCGATAGCAACACGTGCTGTCACATTGGCAGGTAAAACAGCTTCGCGGTATGCCGCATCTTGTTTATCAAATGCATCGGTTGATGGCATAGAAACAACACGGACCTTACGGCCTTCTGATGTTAATTGCTCAGCCGCTTTAACGGCCAGTTCCACTTCAGAACCTGTCGCAATAAAGATTAACTCAGGCGTGCCTGCGCAATCTTTCAGAATGTAAGCCCCTTTCTCAATATTGGCTAATTGCTCAGCAGTACGAGGTTGTTGCTCTAAATTTTGACGAGAGAAGATTAATGCGCTTGGGCCATCTTTACGTTCGATAGCATATTTCCACGCCACAGCAGATTCAACTTGGTCACAAGGGCGCCATGTGCTGACATTTGGTGTCACACGCAGACTTGCCAGTTGCTCAACCGGTTGGTGAGTTGGGCCATCTTCACCCAGACCAATAGAGTCGTGAGTATAAACAAAGATGCTACGCACTTTCATCAGTGCTGCCATACGAACCGCATTACGTGCGTATTCAACGAACATCAGGAATGTCGCACCGTAAGGAATGAAACCACCATGTAACGCGATACCGTTCATGATAGCTGACATACCAAATTCACGAACACCGTAGTGAATGTAGTTGCCCGCTGGGTCAACGTTCAGTGCTTTGGAGCCTGACCACATGGTTAAGTTACTTGGCGCTAAGTCCGCAGAACCGCCCATAAATTCAGGTAATACTTTACCAAATGCTTCTAATGCATTTTGTGATGCTTTACGGCTTGCGATATTTGCTGGGTTTTGTTGCAGATTTTCAACAAATTGTTTCGCATCCGCGTCAAAGTTAGCAGGTAATTCACCATTCATACGACGAGTGAATTCCGCAGCTAGTTCAGGGAATTGCGCTGCATACGCGGCGAATTTTTTATCCCATGCGCTTTGTTTTTCTTTACCTGCAGTACGAGCATCCCAAGCTTCATAGATATCTTTAGGAATTTCGAATGGGCCGTAGCTCCACCCCAGAGCTTCACGAGTTGCTGCAATTTCAGCATCACCTAAAGGCGCACCGTGAACAGACTCAGAACCCGCTTTGTTTGGTGAACCAAAACCAATAATAGTTTTACACATAATCAGTGTTGGTTTATCAGTTTGGCTTTTCGCTTCATTCACTGCCGCGTTGATCTGTGATGCATCATGGCCGTCGATATCACGGATAACATGCCAACCGTAAGATTCGAAACGTGCAGCGGTATCGTCAGTAAACCAACCTTCAACTTCACCATCAATAGAGATACCGTTGTCATCATAGAATGCGATCAGTTTATTTAATTTCAGTGTACCCGCTAAAGAACACGCTTCGTGCGAGATACCTTCCATCATACAACCATCACCCATGAACACATAAGTGTGGTGGTCAACAATGTCATGGTTAGGGCGGTTAAATTGCGCTGCTAATGTACGTTCTGCAATCGCAAAACCCACTGCATTTGCAATGCCTTGACCTAAAGGACCGGTTGTTGTTTCAACACCTGGAGTATAGCCATATTCTGGGTGGCCCGGTGTTTTAGAGTGTAATTGGCGGAAATTTTTTAACTCTTCAATAGATAAGTCATAACCAGTGAGGTGCAGTAAGCTATAAATCAACATTGAGCCATGGCCGTTTGACAGTACAAAACGGTCACGATCTGCCCAGTGTGGGTCAGCTGGGTTATGATTCATATGGTCACGCCACAGTACTTCAGCAATATCAGCCATGCCCATTGGCGCGCCAGGATGCCCTGATTTTGCTTTTTGAACCGCATCCATACTTAGAAAGCGGATAGCATTAGCAAGGGTTTTACGAGTCGTCATCAGTATACTCCAGGTAGGATAAAAACGTACTTAAACCAATTTTTACAACGCAATACGGATAGTGCTACTTTAATTTCGCTGTAACATGAAAACATCAATTTAGCGATGTATCCCATATGTTCCCTACTTTAAGGAGCCATAGCACATCGACAACAAACTGAGCATTTCACGAATAGAGCGATTGAAAGTAACCCAATTCTACCCATACCGCAATATTTGCTATGTTCATGGCAGCAGATCGCTAATAAATTGAACTGCCGCAAAGCTGAATCCATTCCATTGCGCAAAATATCCCTTAATGCTTACATTTTTGCGCAAGTGACTAACCTTATTAAACCTGAGTTCAGTGTCTGGGATCAAGGTGATTTATGCATCTAGCGCATTTAGCTGCCACATTAGTGATAATTGGCAAAGTTTTAGACAAAAAAAAGCCTCAATATGCCCGAATATTTTTGTTTAGATTAAGTCAAATACCCAACCCTTCCAATGATTAGAAATAAATAGAAGTAACATGAATTGAAAAAACAGTAGCAATAAATATTACTGGCTAATCGCAGTTGCCTATAGCCTATAGAATGGTCTATCTCCACACCTAACAAGGAGAAAATAAGAATCGTTCAAAATAATCTAGATAAGCTATTCTGCAAAGCTTATCTAGATTGCTCATCATATATAGATAGTGCGTGCACTTCTAACAACCAACGTTTTTACAACAGAAATTCCTATACAGATCACAGTTCTTATATGTATAGTTTTGAATAAAAGTGGCTTTCAAAAGCCCGCAGTGCAATCTTAATTAGCGGTTAGGTAAATCGGTATATCTAACTTATTAAGTAATAATTAGCGAATCTCTAAGTGAAGAATTGCTTTTAGAACAAACGTGTATAGTATTAGGCACTACAAAACCTATATTCATTTAGTGACCTAATTACAAAGAGGAAGCTTTCCCATTATTATTTCTATAGCACACGACATCCACAGATAAAGACATCATAATTGATATTGCTGAAATTAAAATAAGGGGCACTAGAGAACGTAGTAACCTATCGCTGATTCTATTTTCACTGGTAAAATACCTGATGAGACTATAGAAAATAAATTGGCCTGTAAGACAAAATTTCAGGTCTAAACCCCATGTGCACAATAGGGTCATGATATTAAAAAGTTGATACTATAGTATCAACCTACTAGACACTGATGTCATATCATATATCTAGTTAGCAAAGTGTAATTTTAACATCATACACATTAAACTAGTTAGTTGAGTTATTAATAAATAAGAGGGCTAAAAACAAATTACAAATTATAATTTTACCAATATAACTGGTTTCCTACCTTTATTCTAAATTCTTCCCACCCTTTAATTGTAATAAATTGTAACTTTCAATGTAGATTCTTTATGCTTCTTAATTAAATATACATTTGTTAACAATTATAATAATTTTACGCTTATTTAGTGTATTTTTTTATTGATCCCCCTGATTTCAACACTATTAAGTGTATTTTTAACCAATTAAACTGGTGAGAAGATGTTTTTTAATTAGATAATGCTAAAAAAAACAGAGTTAATAGAAAAAACCTATTAAAAGTATATTTTTAATAGAAATCCTGCCATTTACTCTTTTTTTAATGTATTTATTATAACACTCAATTAAGCAAGCAAGTGAGCTAACGAATATCATATAAATAGATCTATTAATATTAGAGGCTGAAAAAATGAAAGCTAATATAATTAGTAGTCATGTAGGAAATTATTTACGAAAATCACGCAAAGAAAAAAACATGACAGGAAAACAGTTGGCAGAATTAATTAACATTAGCCAACAACAGGTATCTCGCTATGAAACTGGTAGCAGTTCATTATCGCTAGATCAATTAAATGAAATATTAACCGTTTTAGACAAAAGATGGATTGAAATGATTTACTATATTGATTGTTTCTCTGAAGAAAATAAAAGAAACAATATAAATTTAAGTAAAAAAACAATCGAAATATTACTAAACAGCATGAAAGATATTTAAATATTCCATTTTAAATTCAATAAAACCATATCAATATGTAAAAATTAAATAACTAATTTTACTATTGTTTTCTATCAATATAAAAAGAGAGATTAGTATGTTAAATAAAAAAATGGCTTCTGTATTGTTATCAACAATTATCGCAGCTTCTTTTGCTACAGCTGCAAATGCAGATACACGTACCGCTCAAGCAACAGCAACATGGCAAGCGACTGCAATTAAAGACACGACAAGTATGTTAGTTGTAACTCCATTAAGAAGTTTAACTTTTAATTATGCCGAAGGCCAAAAAAGCTTTAACCAACAGAATGGAGCATTTGATATCGCTATTCAAGGCCAAGCTGGTGCAACAGATTTTAAATTAGCGTCAAAAATTATTGCTAATACATTAGCAAGAACAACTGACGATTCTAAATTAACTGTTGGAGTTAAATGGAATGGCGAAGATTTGACTAAAAATAATGATTTAGTATTAATTGATACATCAACCGGTTTAACTTCTGGTTTAGACAATTTAGCGGCTGATGGCATCTATAATGGCTCTGAGCGTGCAGCAGATCGCGGTGAATTCACCTTTGTTATTGCTGGCGCTGAAGCTGATGGTGCAGCGACTGACTTTAAAGCACTGACTGATGGTACATGGGATGGTGATGTGAAAGTTCAATTTACTGCAACTTGGGACGGTGATTTCACGCCAGCTCCTTAATTCAATATCCCCTTATTAAATAACTAAATATTACGATAAAGATACTATAGGGAAATAATATCTTTATCGTCATTCATTTTTGAAATTTACGATTATGAAAAAGATAACATTAGCATTAATTTTATTATCATGGTTACCATTAAAAAGCAGTTTTGCTGTCAACGTGGGAAATATTACTGAAATAATATCATCGAATGAAGACACCTTATCTAAAGAAATTGAAAATACAGTAGATACAGCAAGATTGGTAAATTTAACGATAGAAAAAATAGATTCACCACTTGATACTGGAAAAGTAATTACAGTTACTGATCCTAATGAAATATTATCAACACCCGCTAATTTAATTCTTCCAGGGCATGCAAAAGATATATTTAAGATAATTTATCAAGGCCCAAAAGATAATAAAGAACGTTACTATCGATTAAATTGGAAAGATGATCCTATTGGCGAGAGTGGTGTTACACAAAGTGCGAAATCGGCATCAGCAACAACATCAGCAACAATTAGCACAATTCTTGTTGTCGCACCAAGAATTGAAAACTTTAATTATAAATATACTAATGCCCAAGTTTCAAATACTGGAAATAGCACCTTCCGTGTAGTGGCTTCAGGCCCTTGTTTAGCAGAAAAACAAAAATATGGAGTGGATGGTATTTGTCGCGAGCGTTATTACCTCATGCCAAACTTAGCCGTCAAATTACAATTTGTCGATGTCACAAATAAAAAATCAAGCGTAGGTATTTGGCACAAAGGAGAGTTCATTGTTGTCAAATAATTAAGAATGGACTTAAATTATGCGTAAGAGTGCTATTGCTTTATCAATATTAAGTATTATTTTTTCGAATACAATTAATGCCAATGAAATGAAAAGCGTTAAGATCGGTGGATATATTATTCCTCCTGCATTTGTTAGTGCATTGGAAGAAGGAATGTCTGTACCTGTTTTTTTACGACTAAATGATGATGCAGCAACCAATCAGAGCGAAAGTAAAATTGCAGATGCAGTTATTGTAATCGATCATGGTAATATTAAATTATCAAGTATTCATCTCATTGAAAATGAGCAAGGTGCGAAATTAAATAATTTACTAGTTGATAAACTTGAAGAAAAAAAGGATGCCATTTTTGATGAAAGTAATGGTATTATTATTGATAATAATGCAACCCTTCAATTAAACATTTCTTCTTTTAATTTATCATTAGATGTTGATAAAGCTGCTTTTTCGCCAAAAGAACATGCGCGGCAATCTGTACTAGGAAATTCTTCAGTTAATTCATTTTCAGCGGTAGCTAACTATGATTTAGGGGTATTCCAGAGCCGTGTTAAAGATTCAAAAGATACATCCAGCAGCTATTTCAATTTAGATACATTATTCGCAGCTGCGGAACATCACTTTAATGTAAATGCATCAGCATATAGCATTGGAAAATCTAATTCTAATGTTGAGCTGTATCGTGCAATGTATGAGCGTGATTTCAACGGATTTCGTTTTGCACTTGGGCTCATGAGTACGTGGAATTTACAGTCTATTGCCAGCTTAACTACCCTTAGCAGCAGTAAAATTTATGCGGCATCAATAGGAAACAATTCCTCAAGTATGGTGACAAATAAGCAGCAATCACTTACGCCGATTTATGCTTTTTTAAATAGCCCAGGCGAAGTACGCATTTATCGACAAGGTAAATTATTAAATATTCAAAATTTTCCAATGGGTAATTTTGAAGTTGATACCAGTGTACTACCCTATGGTATTTACGACGTCACTATTGAGACGGTTATCGATGGCAAAATTGTCACAACACAGCACCAAACAATTAATAAATCCTTCGGTGCGATAACAGGCGGTTTTGATAAACTCAATTGGGAAATTTATGGTGGTTATATTGACTTTGACAAGCGCCATTATGTAAGAAATGAAGGCTCAACGAGCCAAACTCCGAGTAAAAGCCATTTAATCGGAGCCTCTTTCGCTTATAACTTCCCAGTGTTGTCTGGCGTGCGTTTTCAAATGTCAAATTATGGGTTTGATAAATTTGTTGTACAAGAAACGAGTATCAACGCGGCTTTAAATAACTATATCTCAGTTAACTGGCAAGGGATGCTAGAAAACCATGGTAGTTATCGGAACATTGCGACTCTTTCTATCAATATACCTGAAGGTTACGGTTCTTTATGGGCATCTAAAGAAAAAACTGTAGTGAGCGGTGATTTACCACTTTATGATGCTGACAGTTATTCTTATGGCGGAACCATTAATTTTGACAAAATAATTGATAGAACTGGGTCACTGACTATTAGTAATACTAAAGATCGCCGTATTGGCAGTGATTCAATTAACTATGAATATGCGAATACATTATTCTCTGGCCGTTATGGAACGGTGGGGCTAAGAGCGGGTGTACAGCGCTATCATTATGATAACCAAAATAGTACCAACGAAAAATATATTAACCTCGATTTTTCCTTACCTTTATCAACATGGTTGAGTACGGGTGTTTCCTCAACAAATGGTAATGTGAAAGCAAATATTTATGCGAATAAAAATTTTGAAAATTCGGTGATTACCAATGCAGGGGTTTCTGTCTCCAAATTAGTCCGAGATAAAGATAATGGTGAATCCAATTTTTCAACATTAGGCTATGCTTCTTATGATACTAAATATAATTCAGGTACCGTAACGATTAATCGCCCCGATAATAACAGACTTAATGGCAATTTAACCTCTCGTGGCTCTGTGGCATATAGCAACGGCATGATCATGCCAAGTGGGCAGCAAGGTAAATCAGGCGTCATTATTAATTCCGATATAAAAGGTAGCGGCAGTATGGTCGCAAAAGTAAATGGGCAGAATTACCCAATTAGTGGAAAAAATACCTTTATTCCATTATCCCCTTATTCGGATTATGACATTCAACTAATGAATGACGGAAAATCAAAAGACAGTTTTGATATTGTTTCAGGGCGAAATAAATCCGTCACATTATACCCAGGAAACATTGCTCTTTATCAACCTGAGGTAAGGCAACTAGTCACGGTATTTGGTCGTCTGAAATCACCAAATGGTGAATATATAAAATATGCCTCAATTCGAAATCATATTGGTCGAACAAAAACGGACCAAAATGGTGAGTTTTCCATGGATGTTGACGTCCGATATCCAGTGATATCGTTATTACAAGATGATCAGCAAACAATTTGCGAAGCAGATTTAAACCTTCAAGGTGCACGTGGTGCATTGTGGGTCGGTGAGGTGACATGTGAACCTCAAGAAGCATTTGCTAAACGTTAATTATCACTTTAAAGGCTAATTTAATATGCGATTATTATCGATAACAGCACTTTTTATTTCATTTTCGGTTCTAATACCGAATTCGTTTTCTGCAACAGCGCCATTACAAGAGTATGTCATTGTTGAAAACCAAGTTGATAACGAATTCTTTATTGTTGCTAATAGAGTTGACCCACGCTTCTCGGGCTCAAATGTATTCACAAAATACCAGCGCAATAGCCAATATAGTTTAGGCTATATGGGATATACAGGAACACCTTTTAGCTCAACTTATAATACAGGTGATATCTGGTTAGAAAATTCTCCCGTAAGCCAACCTTTTATCGGGAATCGTTGCATGACAAATAACCGAAATTGCCCGGCAACGTCTTATTGGTCAGCTCAGCAGTTACGAGATAATGGTGCATATAAAATCCAACAAACAGGAACACCGGGTGAGTCTGGATACTCAAGACCGATATTTTCTGAATCTTTTTATCGCTGGTTAGCCGAAATACCACCAGGAACAGAATATACTTTTGATTTAAGAACCTGCACAAGCCGCGACGATTATGATTTAAGTAATACGACCTGTATGACGAGTGGAGGAAGAACGACAACACAACAACACTACATTCCAACCAATAAAAAAGGCAATATTATTCTAAAAGGAACGGGCGCCTTACAAGAAGTCTTTGTGGATAGCAATGGCAATCCAACTATTGGACTCGGTTCTAATTTTTGCTCGACAGGGATTGTTGGAAATACTTCTGGAATTATTTGTAAGTTGGTTGAATTAGAAACCCAAGGACAATCTATCGGCGGAACATTTACAGTTCGTATGTATATTGATAGTGCAAAGTTAGGTTTAGCTAGGGACCCCCGTGCTGCACTTATTCAATATAAAGGAAGTAACAGCACGCGCTGGACAAATTGGTCATCAACAACAAACATGTCAGAGATCTTTAATAATGGTTCACAAAATATTGAAGTTTTTCTCTCAAATGAATATTTAAAATCAATTGTTGACGCTTCACCTAATTCAACAGTCACACTTGCTGATAGTGTATATACTTTTGGTTTTCAATCACCACTTCCTCAATCTGGATTTTACGAATTTACACCTTCAAATTTCTTAATAATTAAGCCGAGAGATTATGGAATTAGCATTATTCCTGCAGATTTTAATCCAAACCAATCCAAAACAGGAAAAGTCGGCAATGATGAACCACCGATAGAATTTAATTATATCGTCACGACTAGCGGGCCAAGGCAAGCGGATTCTATTACAGCAAAAGTTGAAGGACCAAACACAACATTAAAAGGACAGTCATACTGCTTATTTACCTCGAGCGATAATAAACTTAATGTCCCTTTTTCCGCTTATCTTTCATTTAAAAATGAAAATGGTACTAAAGAATCACACCGAGCAAGTTGTGATAATAATGAAATTTCATTAAAAAATGCATTATGGTCTGAAACACCATGGGATAGACCTAATGAGGATTTAGGATCTTTTTATCGAACTAACTTAGATTTATCATTCCCAATGAATGACTCTGAATCATTTTTTACATTGGATGGTATTGATTGGTTAGGAACCGTTTCTGCAAGTGGCACAATAACTGTCAAAGCAATTTGGACCGGGCCCGATATTCAATAATATCTAATGACTACTTTTAGGGCTACTTGTAAAAGTTCAAGTGGCCCTTTTATTGAACCCCATATACTCTTAAATTTTAGTTGGATTTTTTAATATGAAACCATTTTATTTACTTAAAATCCTATTATTGGTTTTGCTATCAGTGTCTTGCAATAATGCTATTGCTTTATATATCAATGCAGATATTTCTTCGATGGAGTCAGGGCAAGAGTTTTTTTCTAAGCCATACATCAACGACACAGATAAAACTAATTTATATAATTTTAGTGCCTACAAAATTGATAAACCAGGTAACCAAGAACATGGGGCACCTCTCCATAACGGCGAGATTATTTTTACTCCATTGAAGAAAATTTTATTACCTGGGGAACAAGAATTTTTTAAGATTTTTTATCGAGGAGAAGCCGATGAGACCGAGCGCTATTATAAGATTATCATTAGCGAAACCCCTCTTGATATGCGTAGTGATAATGAACAAAAAAAGCGACCTTTATTTTATCCAACGGTTAGCCTAGAAACCTATTTTGTTGTGAGACCTAAAAAACCAGATTTTAAATATGAGCTTAATCCAAGCACTAGTATTCTAAAAAATACGGGTAATACCTATTTTAGAGTGCTCTTACATGAAAACTGTGATGCTAATGATGATTCCGAGCCTTATATATTTTACTTATTACCCGGCCAAGAATCTAAAGATGAGCGTCTTAAAAAGAAAAGCCGTAAATATATTGTAATATTTGATAAATATTACCCAATTGGCAACTGCACCTAAAATTCAATGATATCAATTAATTAAAAAAATAAAATGACAAATTTGGCTATACTACTATTAAAATAAATATTTAATTACCTAATCATAATTCGACAGGTACTCTGTATCTATAATTACCTTAAAGGATTACAAATTCATAAAATTCAGTTCTAAAAAATCATTTCAGCCTATTAAAAAAGCAAATTAATTTAGGTTTCCATGACTTGAAATAGTGGTTAATACTGCTTTTTATCTGTATATAAAACATCAAAACAAAAAATATCAGTTTCATTAATACAATACACTGAAATTTTTGTCATTACATATATAACTAATCGTTATAAACAAAAATTTATTTTCATATTTTCTTCTCAAAAAAAGAGTAGTATATTACACTGATATAATTACTTTAAAATCAATGACTATCATGTTAGCTAACGTGATCAAACTAAGCACATATTTTAATAACTAAATAAGAGTCATGTATGATATATATACTGAACAACATAATAAAATATAACTCTGACTTAGGTGAAATATTTAGGGTGGACACAGAACTCAGTGTAATGAAATTAACACCCGTGTTAAATTATATTTTTATAATACTAATTCAGAATAATAAAACGACTATCACTCGTGAAGAGATACTAAAAAAAATACTAAATAAATATGACCTAAAAGTTTCGATAAACACCCTTAACCAATACATTAGTACATTAAGAAAAGTATTACATCAACAGCTTTTAGTTGAAAATGCAATTCTAAGCATATCAAAAAAAGGCCTTGTTATCTCTTCTGAAATTCAAATTGAAGAATCGATTGCCAAATTCAATAATAAAATAGAGAAAAGCCTAGCCCCCCCTCCCACTTCAAGCAATAAATCTAACAAATCACTATTACTTAGTGATAAAAATCATATTATTAAAAAAACATTATTGATAATTAGTGTTTTTTTACTTTTGGTGATTATTTACCTTATAAATCAAATTCATGCAATAAAATTTCCATATGCATCAATACAGTCATACAAAATTAGCACAATTGGAGATTGCCCTGTTTATGGGTTCAAAGATAACTATGAAAAAAACATGAGTGACACAATAAGCAAACAAGCAATTGATTTTAACTTAACCTGTGAAGATTCTGATGTTTTTTATTATTATAACAATATACAAAACTTAGGGAAAAACAAACATAGCTTATTAGTAAAATGCAAAAAAAATAAAGAATGCATTTCAACAAGAGTAAATTGGCAGGATAAAAATGACTAATAAAACACTATATTCATTGATACTATTATTTTCATTAATTATCGTTTTCTTGTTATTTAACTTGAATTTAGAAAAAAGTAAAACACAATATTGTGAAGCAACTGTTTCCTCTAATTTCATATTAGCCAATAATAAATCATCATATACACTAAATATGCAATTAGTAAAAAACAATGATAACAGTGGATATATTAAATTATTAGGAACAATTACAACTGATAAGACATATACTGTTAATCGAGTTGTTCATTTCAATCAATCATCAAGAAAGTATATAAAAGATTTAAAGTTAACCATAAGTTATGATAGAAAATCTTCAAATGACAATGTTCCTGATGATATATTCGAAAAATATTTCAAAGCATTCAATCTAAACTCAATTGCATATGTAGAAATTGATGAGATAACTTCTGATTGGTACCTTTTTTCCAGTTCGTTTGGCCCTTATTTTGTCTGTAGCAGGCAAGATAAATTAAATACAATTTAACACATAGCGTTCTACTTATAAAGTAGTTTGCTCAGGTAATCGCTAATATTACATCTTTGATTCCTATTAATCTTTTCATTTTTTCTCCAACTAAGCAGGCTTGATTATACTTTTATCTATAATTAAATTTATATGCTACCTACCGATAAGTACCAAATCAACCCTAAATAAATCACTATTTCAACTTAATCTATAAATACTTTTTTGTAATTTTATGTAAAAATATAAATACTTACTTTTATATGACTATAAATGCATTTTTTTCATTTATTGTCTATTATATTCTCACTTTTAAGTCAATCCCTAAGATTGACATAACACATTGTTTTTATTGAATTATAAAAACCCATATTTTGATTCAATAGTCTATATTCATTATTTATACCTATATTAATAGACAAAAACTATCAAATAAACTATTTTTGATTCATTAAAACAATTTCACATTGGTAACTAAAAAATATAATCTACTCCTCATAGAGAAAATCAAAAAATTTAAAGTAATGCCATCTTCAATAGCTAACTTTAAAATAATAAGTTCCTAATAGAGAGAATATGAAATGAAATATATCAATACTAAAGAATTGAATAAAAGTAATGACCTAGATATTGTTATGGCTACCGCAAAATACTTGAAATCCGCACGTATTGAAAAATCATTAACAGGAACAGAATTAGGAAAATTATTAAATTTGAGCCAACAACAAATATCAAGGTATGAGAATGGCCAATCTGCTATTTCTATTGATAGCCTTCATATATACCTTAAAGCATTAGGTAAAGATTGGTTAGATTATTTCAGATCTGTTATCTTAGTTAGAGTTCATGCGAATTATTATTAATACAGTCATAAAAAACTCAAACTTATACATTTCGATAAAATCGCGACAAAACCTAAGAATAGTTAATATGATTAAAAAGAATGTGAATTATTCTCATAAATCTATTATTTATAGATCTCATTATATCAAAAATTAACTCAAAGAAGTCATTAGAAGCAAAAAATGTATCATTCAACAAAAAAGTGATACAAAAAGAAAGGAACTCTTAATGCAGTTAAATACAGTCATGATAAAAAAAACGCCACGCTAATAAATTAGCGTGGCGTTATAATTTGGCGGAACGGACGGGACTCGAACCCGCGACCCCCTGCGTGACAGGCAGGTATTCTAACCAACTGAACTACCGCTCCTGATGTTCCCTACTGGGAACGCCATGCATATTACGAATACTTAAGGACCCCGTCAACACTTTTTCTTGTTAAATCGCGCAGTTGAACAGTTTTTAGCCTTGAGAGGCTTTTCTATACATTTTCCTAAGCAACCATTAATGATAACGCCAATCATTAGTGTAAATTTTCAGCCTCATCGGAAGATTGCCGCCAAAGGCAGGGTTTGCCACCCTTCTTATCAACAATATCCAGCCGGGCTTCATGAGCAATAAGCTCTTCATCGGAAGCAAAAATCACCCTAAGGCCAGTTTGGGGACGTTCAATTCTTTGAATTTCATACTCTTGCTCATTATTAGCCGATTCCGAATCCATCGAAAATGATAATGAAGTTTGCCCGCCTGTCATTGCCAAATAGACATCGGACAGAATCTCAGCATCGAGTAAAGCCCCGTGCAGTGTTCGCTTAGAGTTATCAATTAAATAGCGGTCACATAGCGCATCCAAGTTATTCCGTTTACCCGGGAAAAGTTTGCGAGCCAATACTAAGCTATCAGTGATGGTACAAAAATCTTGCGTGGGTGGAATTCCTTTATTAAGTTTACGGAATTCATAATCCATAAAACCGATATCAAAGGGCGCATTATGAATAACAAGCTCTGCACCTCGAATAAATTCAAGGAACTCATCCGCAATTTCTGCAAAAACAGGTTTATCTTGTAAAAATTCATCACTTATCCCATGCACTTCGAATGCTTCAGGATCCACTAAACGGTCAGGTTTAATGTACACATGAAAATTACGCCCTGTTAGTCGGCGGTTAATCACTTCAACCGCACCAATCTCTATAATGTTGTGCCCTTCATAATGAACACCGAGTTTATTCATACCGGTTGTTTCAGTATCAAGGACAATTTGTCTGGTTATCACCGTGCTCATAATGTTTTTTTGTGTCAAACTAGAGGGGAACGAATAATATAGAGTGTAACAGAAATGACAAAGCAGGTAGAAATTTTCACGGATGGTTCCTGTTTGGGCAATCCTGGCCCTGGTGGATATGGCGTTGTTTTACGCTACCAACAGCATGAAAAAACGTTGAGTGAAGGTTATTTTTTAACCACAAATAACCGAATGGAACTACTTGCGGCCATCAAAGCATTAGAATCGCTAACAAGACCTTGTGATATTATTTTAACCACTGATAGCCAGTACGTACGGCAAGGAATAACACAATGGATCCACGGCTGGAAGCGTAAACAATGGCGAAAAGCGGATAAATCCCCTGTCGTTAATGTCGATTTATGGAAACGCCTCGATGATGCCATCCAACGACATACTATTGATTGGCGTTGGGTTAAAGGCCATGCTGGCCACCCCGAAAACGAGAAATGTGATGAATTAGCTCGAGCTGCGGCTTCAGCACCAACTAAAGAAGACACGGGTTACCAACCCGCACAAAACTAAGAAGGGTCGTTTATCTTCATTGATTTACTGATCTCCTTTGCTGTACCGAGTGCTGTTCCAATCTTAACTTTTGGTTGCTTAAATTTTAGTGGTGTCGGAGTTAGTGGGTAAGTCCGTTTCCGCGCCACAATCACACTTAAAACACCAACCCCCCCACAGCTTTTATTCACTCGTCTATTCGCCCCCAGCCAAGGGATTATTTGGCAATTGCGATGATACAAAACTTCATAATTTAATAAGCTGAGCCAATCAAATACCCTAACGGATGGAAAAAAACGGCTACAATAAGGCTGCCGTTTACGTAAAACAGGCACGAGTTTCGCCATTCCAAGAAGACTGAAAGGGTTAAAACCTGAAATAATTAACCAGCCATCGTCGATTAATACCCGGTCAACCTCCCGCAAGAGCCAATGAGGATCATGGCTATAAGCCAAACAGTGAGTCATTAGGCAGGCATCTATGGATTTTTGGGTTAATGGTAAAGCTTCGGGTTTGGCAACAAGGTTAAAACGCGGATCGCCGGTACCAACATTAAATTGGTGAGAGATAAGACAGCCTTCGGTCTGGATTTCAGTACTTAAATGACCTAACTTAAGCAGATGAAAGCCAAATATCTTTGGCCACCAAAGGCTAAGTTGATTTTCTATGGCTTGACGGTATTGTTCTCCAAAAGGAATGTCAGACCAACTAACAGGCATTTGAATTTTTTTATCAATACGCGCAGGCTTCATGAAATTCCCCTATTAACTATTAACAAGTATCGAGGTCATTATGGAGTTAATTCGAGTACCAGCTTTAAACGATAACTACATTTGGGTTTTAGCTGATAGCCACCAACAGTGTATCATCGTTGACCCTGCAGAGGCAGAGCCTGTGCTTGAAATAATTACAGCCAAGCGATTGACCCCAGTCGCAATCCTATTAACTCACCACCATAATGACCATACGGGTGGCGTAAAAGGGATTTTAAGCAAATTTACAACTCTTCCCGTTTTTGGCCCAAAAGAAACTCAATCTAAAGGAGCAACAGAAATAGTCGAAAATGGTGATAAAGTCATAATTGACGAGTTCAACCTACAGGTTATTTCATTATCAGGCCATACATCTGAGCATATTGGCTTTTACCAAGCACCTTATTTATTCTGTGGTGACACCCTATTCTCTGCGGGCTGTGGGCGGATATTTGAAGGAACGCCCGAGCAAATGTTTGAATCTATCCAAAAAATTGCAGCACTCCCTGATGAAACCTTAATTTGTTGTGCTCATGAATATACTTTATCTAATCTCAAATTTGCACACCATATATGGCCTGAAAATGAAGCGATTACACAATATTTACAAAAAATAACGCAAATACGTGACAAACATCAACCAACAGTACCTACCACATTGAAAATAGAGAAAAAAATAAATATTTTTCTGCAATGTGACAACCCTCAACTACAGAAAAAACTCAATATTAATCTACAAAACCCACCTTTAAGAGCAATTTTTACCCTACTGCGTCAATTAAAAGACCAATATTAAAGTTTAATGATTGTCATATCGGGGTGGGATAAGTATTATTGTTCGACTTTTAAACATTAAAATGAAGAACAATAGAAAAGAATGAAGATAATCGCGACGCTTATCGCCATTGTTCTGTTGGCCGGATGCCAAACTGCCCCGAAAAAAATTAAGCAGAACAAAACTCCTAGTAATCATACAATTGAAACTGTTGCACCACATAACCAAGCCGCCAGTAGACAATTACCTAAATCTGATTATGACCTATGGGGTTATATTAGTGATGAACTAAAAATGGATGTCCCTGATAAACCTCAAATTAGGGAGTTAGCAAATAGTTATTTAAATAAACAACGTTTTGTCTACGATGTGGCATTAAGAGCTGAGCCATACATGTACCTCATCGTAGACGAAATTAATGAGCGCAATTTACCAATGGAGTTAGCTTTAATTCCTATTATTGAAAGCTCGTTTAATCCTAAAGCAACTTCTCCGGCACAAGCTGCAGGCCTATGGCAAATCGTCCCTATCACGGCTCGCTCATATGGCCTAAAACAAACACAATGGGTTGATGAACGCAGAGATGTCGTTTCTTCAACTAAAGCGGCCTTCGATCTTCTCGAAAACTTAAATGTTATGTTCGGCCATGACTGGGAGCTCACTCTAGCTGCCTATAACTGTGGTGAAGGCTGTGTACAAAATGCTATCAAGAAAAATGAGGCTGCCGGGTTACCAACTGATTTCTGGTCACTCTCTTTACCGAAAGAAACCAAACAATATGTACCAAAAATCTTAGCGCTTAGCCAAGTATTAAAAAATCCTGAAAGGTATCAAGTTAATTTGCCAACAAGTAATAAAAATAGAGCACTCACTCAAATTGATGTTGGCCAACAAATCACGTTATCTCAAGCTGCTGAGTTGGCTGGGTTAACAGTTGAATCGGTAAAAACATATAATTCTGGTTACACTCGCGGTATAACATCACCAAGTGGCCCTCATTATATTATGCTACCTACTGCTAAAGCCGAACAATTCAAAACATCTCTTTCAGACCAAGACGTTTTAAACACGATTCGCTTAGCTGCACAACAAAATCAGCAGATTAAAACAGCGCAACCTACTGCAATTTCTAGCGCACGTCAAAATCGAGCTAAAATAGCAACATATAAAGTACGCAAAGGTGAATCCGTCGCAAGTATTGCAAAAAAATTCAATACTACTGCGAAAGATATTCAAAAGCTAAATGGATTAAAAACCGCAAGCGTCATCAAACCTGGGCAAGTATTAAAAGTTGCTAGCCCAGCGTCTACAGCAAGTAGCCGTAAGGCAAAAACCTATAAGGTAAGAAAAGGCGATTCCTACTATAGCATTGCTAAGCGTCACGGCATAAAGCTCAATGATTTAATGACTTGGAATTCAGGTGTTAAAATGGCCGACCTGAAACCAGGGGTGACCTTAAACCTCTACCTTTAAGTTAATCTCAGCAAAAAAGCTTTTGTCTATTTCAGATAAAAGCTTTTTTATTTTGAATTCTCTTATTAGTAAAAATTAATTATTTGAATGAATTAAATAGGATAATAATTTTTATAACATCTTTTGTATAAACGTTTCATATTCGCTGTACTAGAATAACCGATGGTTAAACTATAGTTTAAATACTTCATAAAATTGAGTTTAAACAGAACATACGTAACTCAAACCTCAACTACTCACTAATAAATTAGAAAAAAGTCGTTTATTGGTGGTGACATATGTGGTAATAATGCTATTATTATATCGCGGCTAGTTTAGTCCGAGCAGCCAGTCCGTATTCGAACATCGCTTATGTATTATATTAATAATTTTCGAAAGTTTAACGAACTAGCAATAATCTTATATTTTTCAATATACTAACGTGCAAACTTTTATATTGAACATAGGTGCTTTAATTAGTTAACATGACATTATTGATAAAAAATACACACAGCAAAAGTCAGATTCGCCTGCGGAGGTGATTATGGATGAATACTCACCCAAAAGACATGATATAGCAGAACTAAAATACTTATGTAATAGTCTCAATAGAGACGCTATTTTAAGCTTACAAAAAACAAATACACACTGGATTAATGATTTAAGCTCCCCGCAAAGCGCAGCCTTGAATGAACTCATTGAACATATCGCTGCATTTGTATGGCGGTTTAAAATCAAATACCCAAAAGAAAATCTTGTTATATCACTTATCGAAGAATACCTCGATGAGACCTATGATTTATTCGGCAGCCCAGTTATCACACTTAGTGAAATTATAGACTGGGAAGCAATGAATCACAGCCTTGTCGCTGTGCTGGATGATGACCTAAAGTGCCTAACCAGCAAAACTTAAAGGTATTATTTACCTTTAGTTCAGACTATAAAACCGTATATTAATAAGTAATTTTGCATAAAAGAAAGGGTATTATGACCAAATCTGATTATCTGATGCGTTTAAGAAAATGCACCACAATTGAAACACTTGAGCGTGTCATTGAAAAAAATAAGTATGAATTATCTGATGATGAGCTAGAGCTATTCTATTCAGCAGCAGATCACCGCTTAGCTGAACTCACAATGAATAAGCTTTATGATAAAATCCCAGCGTCTGTTTGGAAGTTTGTTAGATAATATCTTATTAACACGCACAGATAGTGAATGGTTATAGCCGGTAAATCCACTTATCGGCTGAACGCAATGTATTTATCATTTTATTATTGGCATAATTATTATGCTAATAGCATTTTCTTACTTTAAATTTTAGCCTGCCAACTTTTTTCTTATCACAATACTCAACAATTAATGTTGTATTCTTAACTTTTCTTTTTAACTTTTGAATTCATTTAAACCTTAAAGTTTAATTTACATTTATAAAAATAAAAAAGAATAAACAGAAAAAACAATTAAAAATTATATTTATAATAAATTGGAATAGGGAGGCTGATATACAAGGAAAGGTCTTAGAATTGGGTGGGAGCCCTGCCAGCGACATCCCGGCACACACAACCCCTGCTATGGCTGCTTCCTTCCGGACCTGACCAAGTTAACAAGTTAGCGTTGCGGGAGAACCAACAGAGCCCCCATTGATTGCTTCTTTCAAAGCAGGGGCATTATGCTTGATAGTCATTGAAATAGCAAGAAACCCATGGCTAAGTGGCGATTTATCACACAAACACCTATAAAAATAGAGACCCAACTAAGAGCCAGTACATTAGCTAATTCGCAGAGACCATCAATAATTCAACATTTTTTGTAATACCGTTGTTGATAACCTCTACAACACTATCACTGATATACAATAGTTTTCCGTTTGCGCTTATAGTTGCATTCACAACTAGCGTGCCTTCTTGCCTAACTTCACTTTTTTGGTAAGTTAGTTCAAAAGGAATTGTCGGCCGATTGTTCACCGAATTATAATATTTTTGAGATAATATTAGAGCAGGTAAGTCCGCAACTGTTGTATCTGCCAAAGTGATTGTAACAACCGCACCTTCGGGTAAAACAGTATCCTGTAAGATTACCACACGGCCCTCAATTTTCCCTGAATCTACCGTCTGGTTATTATTGCTATTTTTAGCATTAAGTGTTTTTTCACTGGGCTTTGTGCTATTCCCTTCACAGCCAACCAACGTTAAAAGCACTAATAAGCTAACAATGTAGCGAAAAAACTTCATAGTTATTACCTATAATACAATGTTTACTAAAACATTTTTAAATAATCGGAATAGACAAATCATTTTCTGACAAGAAATGATAAAAAGTATAACTAATATTGGTAGAATAATACATTTATATTTCTAAATGTAACAATACGTAACCCCAATTTATTCGATAGCAATTAATCTACCTATTCAGGGTAAATAATGGGAAAATACCTGTATCTCATTTACATATAACAGAACTAAGATGACTATGAGCCCAGAATTACAGAATTTAATTAGCCTAATTAAACTCGAAAAAATTGAAGAAGGGATTTTTCGAGGACAAAGTGAAGACCTTGGATTACCTCAAGTTTTTGGCGGGCAGGTTGTTGGGCAAGCCATGTATGCTGCGAAACAAACCATACCTGAAGAAAGAGCGATTAATTCTTTTCATAGTTATTTTTTGCGCCCCGGTGACAGCTCTCGTCCTATTGTTTATGACGTTGAAATTTTGCGCGATGGTGGAAGTTTTAGTGCACGCCGAGTAAGTGCCATTCAAAATGGCAAGCCTATCTTCTTTATGACCGCATCATTTCAATCTCAAGAAGAAGGTTATAGCCATCAAAACTTAATGCCGGATGTGCCACCACCGACAAAATTAATTTCTCAAGATGATATTGTTCAAAGCTTGGCTGATAAATTACCGGAAGCAGTTAAAAAATACGCTCTTAGGCCAACTCCCTTTGAGTTTCGCCCTGTTGAGTTTTACAGCCCATTCGATTCCGCCCCTCAAGAACCATTTCGCTATATTTGGTTCAAAGCAAAAGGGCAGCTACCTGACCTACCTTCACTTCATCACTATTTATTAGGTTATGCTTCTGATTACAATTTCCTTCCAGCCGCATTACAACCGCATGGTAGAGGTTTTATGGAACGCGACTTACAGGTTGCAACGATTGACCATTCAATGTGGTTCCATCGTCCATTTAAAATTGATGATTGGTTACTGTATGCCGTAGAAAGCCCTTCAGCATCAGGAGGGAGGGGTTTTGTGAAAGGACAAATCTATAATTTACAAGGTGATCTTGTTGCAACGGCTGTCCAAGAGGGCGTAATCCGCCATAGGCAACCTCAAAAATAGAAGGGACTTCAAGTAAGTGATTACTTACTTAGAAAAATAAAATTGTCAGTTTAAAAAGGTAATGGCAGCCAGCAATAAGCTGCCATTATCAATTTACATAAAACACAGTATTATCCTGTCATTATCATTACATTAAGGTTAATTGTAGGCACTTTCACCATGAGAAGTAATATCTAAACCTTCCCTTTCTTTTTCAACATTAATGCGTAAGCCAGACGTTTTCGCTGCGATTTTAAATGCAATATAAGCAACAATTGCAGTCCAAACAACACAAACTAGAATACTAATAGCTTGAATTCCCACTTGTTTCATCATCGTAATACCTTCTGCATAGCCACTTCCACCTAATGCAGTTGAGGTGAACACCCCCGTTAGTAAACAACCTAAAATTCCGCAGACACCATGAACCCCAAAAACATCGCACACATCATCAACTTTTAACCGGCGTTTTAAAATCACAACCCCCCATAAACCCGCTAGCCCAGAAAGCAGCCCGATGATTAATGCCCCGCCGACACCCACAGTGCCCGCCGCTGGCGTAACACCGACTAATCCGGCCAAGCACCCAGAGCAAGCACCTAATAATGAAGGTTTTTCCCTGAAAATCCACTCTGCTAAAGTCCATGATAAAATAGCGCCAGCCGCCGCTGCAATAGTGTTCACAAACGCTAAGGCTGCAATACTATTTGCACTTCCTGCCGAACCTGCATTGAAACCAAACCAGCCAATAAATAATATAGAGGTTCCCATAAATACCATAGGTAAGTTATGAGGTTTAATGGCTTCTTTCCCTAATCCGGTACGATGTCCAAGTAAGTAAGCACCAACTAAACCTGCAACAGCCGCATTAATATGAACAACCGTCCCCCCTGCAAAATCTAGTGCACCATCTTGGGATAAAATACCGCCGCCCCATACCATGTGTGCCATTGGTAAATAAGCAAATGTAGTCCAGATAACGGTAAATATTAAAATTGCAGAAAATTTAATGCGCTCCCCTAGTGCACCTATCACTAATGCAACTGTTAAGCATGCAAATGCACCTTGGAATACAACATGAATAAATTGAGGGATCGGCCCAGATAAGCTATCTACAGTGATGTTTTTCAACATAATCTGGCTAAAACCACCTATAAAATCATTCCCCTCACTAAAAGCTAAACTGTATCCATAAACAATCCAAATAACAGACACTAAAGCGAAAATAACCGCAGTTTGAGCCATTAAAGAAAGAACATTTTTACTTCTTAGTAACCCACCATAAAATAATGCGATACCTGGCAGTATCATAAAAATAACTAAAGCAGTCGCTATCATCATAAATGCGTTATCAGCTTTATCTAGGGTTTCCTCTGCTGCAAACACGGTTATTGGAAAACCACCCATTGATATCAATAAAAATAAGTATTGGAACCCTTTGCTCATATTTGCTCTCCTACAGTGCTTCGTCTTGTTTTTCACCTGTACGAATACGTACTGCTTGCTCTAATGACAAAATAAATATTTTTCCATCCCCGACTTGGCCCGTATAAGCTTTTTTTTCAATTGTTTCAATCACCTGCTCTACCAACTCATCAGAAACCGCTATTTCCATACGTACTTTAGGTAAAAAATCGACGGTATATTCAGCTCCTCTATATAATTCGGCATGTCCTTTTTGCCGCCCAAACCCTCGAACTTCAGTAATCGTAAGCCCTTGAACCCCAATATCTGATAGTGCCTCTCGAACTTCATCTAATTTAAATGGCTTAATGATCGCGATGATATATTTCATGTTCACTCCTATAAGTCATATGAATAAGCTGCTTAATACTTCGGACAGCACTGACTTTATAGCAAACCGTGTGCCAAAATATATTTATCCATAAAATTCAAGAGGAAAGAACAAAATAAAAAACCACTCGAATGAGTGGCTTTAAGGTATGCATTATAAGAGTGCAGAATAATTAACTAGGTATAGCCTCAATTTCAGCATCACTATGGGCATTTAATGATTCTCCAACTTGCTGCAACTGGTACATTTGATAATAACGTCCTTTTTGTTGCAAAAGCTGTAAATGTTTACCTTGCTCAACAATTGCACCACGATGTAACACAACAACTTGGTCAGCGTCGACAATTGTCGATAAACGGTGGGCGATCACAACTAACGTAGTATGTTGGCGGATCACTCGTAATGCTTTTTGTATCGCTTGCTCTGTCCCTGAGTCAATATTCGCGGTTGCTTCATCCAAAATTAAAATTTTGGGTGTCACCACAAGAACTCGGGCCATCGCTAATAACTGTCTTTGCCCTACAGACAAGGTATTTCCCTGTTCACCAAGCACGGTATCTAGCCCATCAGGTAAACCACTAACCAACCCAGCAAGCTGAACAGTTTCAAGAACTTCCCAAACTTTGTCTTGGCTAATCTCACGTCCTAATGCGACGTTGTCAAAAAAAGAAGCAGCGAGGACAACAGGGTCTTGTTGTACCATTGCAATACCATTACGTAATACTTGGTGGGATAGTGAACTCAAATTACGTCCATCTAATAAAATATCTCCCTCCTGCCACGGGTAATACCCCATTATTAAATTTGCTATGGTACTTTTACCGCTGCCTGTATGACCGACTAATGCAACGAAGTTATTATCAGGCACTTGTAAATTAATATCTTTAAGTACCATTTTGTTATCACGGTAAGCGAAAGATAAATGGTTAATTGAGATTGAACCCCCTTGTAATGGCTCAATACTTTCACCATAACCTTGCTGCGGACTATCCATTAATTCAAATACACGCTCACCAGAAACAACAGCTTGTTGAAGCATTGATTGCTGAGAAGTTAACTCAATAAGCGGCTCATTCAAGCGACCTAAATAGTTAATAAATGCATATAAGACACCAACACCAATGGTAGTCGTTCCTTCGAACCCAAATAGCAATAGCAAGCCACACAATACTGAAGCTGAAAGTAAACTTAGTAATGGCCTTAATAGTAAGCCATCAAGTTTTAATGCTTTCATTCTTGCAAAATAATGGTCTTGGCTAATACTTTGCATTTTTTCGCCAAACCTAGCCTGTTGGATAAATTGCTGAATAACTGTCATTCCATTAATGACTTCGTTAAAACCGTTATTAATATCTGCAAGATAAGATCTCACACGGCGCACAATGGGCGTACTTAAACGCTGATAAACAAGCATTACCACAAATACTGCAGGAAAAATCATCACTGCAATTGATGCCATACGCCATTCCAATGAAAACATAGCAACTAACATGGCACAAATCAGGGCTAAACTACGAAATACTGTCGGCACAACCATCACAAATAGATCTTTAATAACTTCAGTATCATTTGTAACTCGTGAAATTAATTGGCCAACAGGTTGCTTATCGAATGCACTTAGGGGCTGTCTAAGGGCTGCATTCATCACATCTGTGCGTAATGTTTGCACTACCCCCACAGAGGCTTTATTAAATAAAATAATTTGATAGTAATGTAATAACGCTGCAATAACTTGGAGCAATATAAAACCAACGGCCATATATAAAGCAAGTGGCATGATGATTTGTTTTTTCGCTATCATGTTATCAATAAAATAACTGATTAGCAGAGGCCCACTAACTTCTGCAATAGCGGCTAACCATAGCATTGCAATGGCAATACCCATAGTTCCTCGGTATGCTTTTCCATAACCAAGCAAACGCTTGAGTGCTGGCCATAGCGGTTTCTTTTGGCTCATAGCTCACCATCCAGAGCAGCTTCAATCTGTTGATACTGATACATATCTTTATACCAACCCGATTGCTCAATAAGCGCTTCATGTTTACCTCGACTAACAATAGCACCTTGAGATAACACAATAATATTGTCTGCCTCTACCAATGCAGATAGACGATGGGCGCTAATTATCATAGTCCTACCCTGCCGCCAATGGCTTAAATTTTGTAAAATTGTAAACTCGGTCTGCCCATCAACGGCAGAAAGCGCATCATCTAACACCAAGATTTCTGCATTTTGCAAGATGGCCCTTGCAATAGAAATTCGTTGTTTCTGCCCGCCAGATAACATGACACCGCGCTCACCAACCTGAGTGGAATAGCCTTCAGGTAAACGTAAAATATCATCATGTACACAAGCTATACGCGCAGCCTGTTCAATTTCATCTTGAGTGGCATTAGGCCGCCCAAGCGCGATATTGCCAGCAACTGTATCTGAAAATAAAAATGGGGACTGATTTACGATAGATAACCGAGCACGCCATTCATCTAAACGGATTTCGGGTAGTGATAAGCCTTGATAGCAAACCGCCCCTTCCGTCACATCAAATTGACGCTGTAATAACGTCAACAACGTTGATTTTCCAGACCCCGTCGGTCCACAAAGCCCCAAAAATTGTCCAGGTTTTAAATCAAACTTAATATCATGTAATGCTATTCGCTTAGTTTCTGGATAACTAAAGTTGATAATATTCACATTCAAGTTTCCCTTTTCAGGCTGTAATGAATGCGAACCATCCTGAATGACTAGCGGTTCATTGAGTAAACTTAGAATACGGCTATAAGCCGCACTACCTCGTTCAACGATATTAAACATCCAAGCAAGCGCTAACATCGGCCAAATCATTAACCCTAGATACATTACAAAGCTCGTTAATTCACCTAACGTCAATGTATCGTTTAATACCATCCAGCTTCCACCTGCAATAGCGAGTAAATTTGCCATACCAATCGCCATAAAAATGGTGGGGTCAAAACGCGCATCAACTTTAGCAACATGCATATTGCGACGCCCTGCCTCAGTAGCTACCTGTTCAAATTGATTTGATTGATGATCTTCAAGGCCAAAAGCTTTAATCATACGAATACTTGTTAAACTTTCTTGCGCATGATTATTTAAAGACGAAAATGCCCCTTGAGCATGCTTGAAACGCTGATGAAGCTGGTCTCCATACCGTTTAATGATTAATGCCATAATTGGCATTGGAATGAGTGCTAGTAAAGTAAGCTGCCAACTAATTTCAACACTCATCATGATGAGCACCGCACACCCCATCACCAATGAGTCAACTAATGTTAAAACACCTTCACCAGCTGCGAACACGACTCGGTCAACATCATTCGTTGTACGTGCAATTAGGTCTCCCGTTCGATACTTATGGTAAAACGCTTGATTCTGCAGACTTAATTGCCGATAAAACTTTTGTCGTAGCTGTACAGCTAACTTATAAGAAGCACCAAATAACCATAAACGCCAAATATACCGCAACCCATACACAACCAATGCAATCAACAGCATGATTAAAACATAAGTGATTAATTGCTTTGTCGGCATTGCTCCTTTACTTATTCCATCAACGACAACACCAACAATGCGTGGAGGAACTAATTGTAAAATAGCAATGATAATTAAAAAGCAAACAGCGCCGAGATAGCGCCGCCATTCACTCAAAAAATACCAACCTAGTTGTGAAAATAATCGCACGTAATACTGCCTTGAATATATTGATTTATTGATGCCTAAGAATGAGAGACCGTAATTATCTAAGTTATTACGAGGTTAGTCAGGGATAGGCAATACTGTCGTATATTTGATTTTTTCCATTGCAAAGCTTGAGGTTACATCTATTAGACCATGGACACCATTGACTAGCTTTTTATAAAACAAATCATATGATTTCATATCATGCACTTCGACTTGCATAAGATAATCATACTCACCAGCCATGCGATAAAACATCAGCACCTCAGGAAGTTGACTAACAAAAGAAACAAATTGCTCATACCACTCACTATTATGATGCTGTGTTTTAATTGTCACAATTACCGTTAAACCTAAACCTAGCTTCTCACCATCGAGTAAGGTCACTCGCCCTCGAATATAGCCTTCATCTTCAAGCCTTTTTAATCTTTTCCAGCACGGAGTAGATGTTAAATTAACAGCTTCAGCAAGGGTATTTAAGGATAGGCTACTGTCATTTTGCAATAAACAAAGCAGTTTTTTGTCTATTTTATCTAACATGAATGCTCTCTTGATCTAGGTGTAAGTACTTTTGTCGTTATTTTATTAGCTGCATAAACATATTATGCAAAATTGAATAATTAAAAAACAATAAAAATGTTACCAAACACCACGATTATAGAATATTTTTACACAAATAACCAAATTGACATATAAATAGTACCTCAATCAAACTCGCTTGATAAAAATAGAACTATTAATTGCATCCTAGTATCGCTAACATGTTTCGCTCTCTTCTTATTACATATTGAAAATGATATATCACCAAGGAGTACCTATGAAACGCGCAGTTGTGGTTTTTAGCGGGGGCCAAGACTCAACAACCTGTCTTATTCAAGCTTTGCAAAACTATGATGAAGTTCACTGTGTTACTTTTGATTACGGCCAGCGCCACCGTTTTGAAATCGAAGTCGCACAGAAATTAAGCGTATCTTTAGGTGCTGCAGCACATAAAGTGTTAGATGTCACATTACTCAATGAATTGGCAATCAGCAGCTTAACCCGAGACAACATACCAGTCCCTGATTTCGCTGAAAGTGAGTCAAGTGCGTTACCTAGTACTTTTGTTCCAGGGCGTAACATTTTATTCCTCACATTAGCTGCAATTTATGCTTACCAAGTACAGGCAGAAGCAGTGATAACGGGGGTTTGTGAAACCGACTTTTCAGGTTACCCGGACTGCCGAGATGAGTTTGTCAAAGCTCTCAACCATGCTGTAGACCTCGGTCTTGCCAAAAATATTCGCTTTGAAACCCCGTTAATGTGGCTGAATAAAGCCCAAACCTGGGCACTTGCCGACAGCTATGGTCACCTTGAAACGATCAGGCAGCAAACACTGACTTGTTATAATGGTATTCAAGGTGATGGTTGCGGTGAATGTGCTGCCTGCCATTTAAGGAGCAAGGGCTTAAATGAATATTTAAGTGATAAAGAAGCTATCATGCTCTCACTAAAGCAAAAGTTATAATTAATTAGTCAAACACATAGCCTGCCATTAGCTTATTCATAACGATTCAAGCTAGGTAGGCTAATTTTGAATAAAGTCTTCAGAACCTACTTTGAATGACTCTAGTTTCTCACGCAATTGTTCATCAATAACAATCGCTTTATTCTCTATGTTATCGATAAATACAAATGTCACATAAGCATCAGAAACTACCTCTTGAGCCCCTGCTTTATTGCGAATTATTTGTTGATAACAGACTGCGCTTTTAGTACCGATTTTATCCATTCGAGTCACTACTGTCAGCTCATCACCAAGCAAGACGCCTTGGATATAATTTACATTAATATTCACCGCAGCCATTGTTAAATTGTTTTTTATCGCCCAACTAATGAAATTACGCTTATTCATCCATTCCCAGCGGTCCGCTTCGTAGAATTCTAAGTAACGTGCATTATTAACATGTTGAAAAATATCTATATGATAACCATGAACTTTAATGTGTGTTGTCATAACTACTCCGACCAGTTTATTTTTTAATAACATAAAAATAACAAATGTACGGAAAATGTGCTGAATGATTATCAATAATAAGACTTAGCTCGCAAATTATTTATAAAAAGCTTAGTTTTCTGCTTAATTATTAACCTTTAATATATTACCCCCATACTCTGTATGGGGGATTTTAGTTACAAAGTTAACTTATCTTTATTCTTTTCTAAAAATGCAGGACCTATCCCCTGAACTTCTAAAATATTTTCAATGGAATTAAAAGCACCATATTTTTGCCTATATTCAACGATTGCTTTCGCTTTTTGCCTACCTATACCAGTAAGTTTTTCTGCAAGTTCTTCTTCACCCGCTAAGTTGATATTCACTTTGTCAGACGGGCCATGACTCGTTGATGGTGAGTTATTACTTACTTGTTTTTCTTGAATGACAGCCGCAGTGGCTTTTTCTGGCTCAATTTTCTTAGCCAAAGAAAAAGAAGAGAGTGAGCATAATAAAGAAAGGAGCAGAACAATACCTAATCTGCATTTATTGACTGAATTCCATAACATATTTGTTCTCCTGTGTATGTTGAGACACAACGATGCCATAGAAAAATACGGAACACTTTTCAATAATACTGAAAATACGAAAGGCCACCCAAAGGTGGCCTTCTATTCATGAAGTTACAATTTTACTTGCGAAGCTGCTCGCAATTACTCAATATTCAGCACTTCAATTTTTGCATTCTCACGCAAATTAAGCATCAGAGCTTCATTGACCGCAGAACTCATAGCACCTTGGTATTCACGAGTCAGTTGCTTTAACTCATCATCCGTCGGTTGGCCTAGCGTAACTTTATCTAGTTGAATAACCACATAGTTATCGGACTCATCACGCGCAAGTGCATAACTTGGTTTACCATCAGCAGGTTGCGGCATTTCCATCGTTGCATTAATAACCGCTGTTTGTGGCATTAAACGAGAAACAGTTTGAGTATCGGAAAATTTAACACCCGCCGCATTTAGAGCTTCAGTTCCTTTACCCGCATTTAACTCAGCAAGAAGTTTATCACTCGTAGCTTTCAACTCTACATCCGCTTTTTGGCGCTTAACCAGAGTTTCAATTTCGGACTTAACCTTATCAAAAGGTTCAACGCTTTCAGGTTTGTACTCTGTTACACGCACAACAAATGCACGGTCCCCTTCAACGTTAATAACATCTGAGTTGATCCCTTTAGAACCATTTTTATCCACTAAACGGTCGCTAAATACTTCACTGACCACTTTAGGGAAATTAAGTGCGGCAGGTGGGTTTGTTCTATCAAACCAATCCGTTGTCACGGCTTTCAAACCAGATACAGATTCAACTGAAACTAATGATTCCATATCACTCGTGGCAGCCTCACTAACCTTCTGCTGTAAGTCATAGAATTGTTTAATGTTTTTATCTTGAAGTAAGCTAGTTTTAATACTTTCTTCAACTTGCTCAAACGGTTTAATAGATTCAGGTTTAATATCATCTAAGCGAAAGATAACATAACTATTTTGTGATTTAACAGGTGCCGAAAGTTGCCCTTTTTCTGTTAATTTTGCGTCCACAATTTCGCTTGGCGTTGATGCCGCTTCCATCCAACCAATCAAGCCTTTTTGCCCTGCACTGAATTTATCCGTTGATTTTTCAGTTGCCAGTGTTGCAAAGTCCGCACCTTGTTTTAATTCGTTCAGAATATCATTTGCTTCTTTTTCTGAAGCTACCTGAATCATGCTGTACTGTTTTTGCTCTGCCTGAGTATAATTTTTCAGGTTTTGATCATAATACGCTTTTACTTCCTCAGCTGACACTGTCGCTGGCGGCATTGATGCTGCATCCATTTCAACATAGCTTACTTGTACTTTCTCAGGTGAGATAAAGCTATTTTGGTTGGCATCATAGTAGGCTTTTAATTCTTCTTCAGAAGCTGTTTGTTTTGCTTGAACCTCTGCTAAATCTAAGATTGCAGTACGAATTTCACGTTCTTGCATAAATAATTCAGCATATGCTTTAACTTCTGATGGTAAAGCGAAATCCGTTCCAGTAAAGGTTTTTCCTAACTGAGCTCGTGTAAGGTCTTGGCGAATTTGAGCCGCAAGGCTATCCGCGTTAATGTTGTTACGACTTAAGATCTCACGATATTTTTCGCTATCAAACCGGCCATCTGTCTGGAAAACAGGCATTGAGAAAATATATTGCTCAATTTGCTGGTCACTTGCTGAGAGCTGTAATTCATTAGCATACTGATTAATCAGTTCATTGTTAATCAAGTTATCAAGAGCTTGACGACGCAGTAAATTCATACTTTCTTCATTACTAGCGACTTCTGAGAATTTATCCCCTAGGTACTCTTGTAATGATTGGCGTTCTTGTTGAAAAGCCTGCTGTAGCTGTTCGCGGCTTATTGATTGCCCGTTAACTTCAGCTGCATTATTTGCACTGTTGCCACCGAGGCCCCCCATCATAACGCCACCCAACACGAATGAAAGGATAATCAGCGCCAGTATTATTTTGAGCAAAGGACTATTCGCCTTTGTGCGTAAATTTTCCATCATAAAAAGGCTTAACTCCGCTTTGTTGAATTCAATTTCCTGATAATACGCTAATCTTAACTCAGAAAGAAAAAAAAGCGCACCATTTCAATGGTGCGCTTATATATTAGCTGATTAAAGACATTCCGTCAGTTTGAGTTTTCGCAAAATTACGAGAAAGACAAACTTAAATACTTAATTAGCTATTTACAGCGTCTTTAAGACCCTTGCCTGGACGGAAAGCAGGAACTTTCGCCGCAGCGATTTTAATTTCTTTACCCGTTTGAGGGTTACGGCCTGTACGTGCTGCACGCTCACGAACAGAGAAAGTCCCAAAGCCAACTAGAGCAACATCATCCCCTTTACTCAGAGAACCTGTTACAGTAGCAACGAACGCGTCAACAACACGACCTGCTGCAGCTTTAGAAATATTCGCATCAGAAGCGATTTGATCAATCAGTTGAGCTTTATTCACTCTTATCATCCCCATATTAGTTGGACTATAAATCTCTTAATTAACTATAGCAGTTATTAGTATAGTTAATTAATGATGCAGCCGTTATATCAATCCTGATTACCAATGGCAAGAGAACAGATTGCATACAAACAATTATCAGAATCATCGTTAAATTAGCGATGAAAAAAAAGACTGACAAGCCCTAAATTAGCTGTCAGTCTTAATTTTATACAAACTTCTTGATTCAGCTCACTCTTTTAGCTTTCTTTTTAACTACTTCTGCCCCAAAAGGAGGGTTAACTAAAGCTAAAGAAAGAACTTCTTCAATTGTTTTCACCGGATGAATTTCGAGATCCGCGATCACATTTTGAGGAATTTCCTCTAAATCACGTTCGTTTTCTTTAGGGATTAATACGGTTTTAATCCCTCCGCGGTGTGCAGCCAATAATTTTTCTTTCAGGCCGCCTATCGGGAAAACTAAACCTCTTAAAGTAATTTCACCTGTCATTGCTACGTCAGCTCTAACTGGGTTACCCGTTAAGCAAGAGACTAAAGCGGTTGACATCGCAATACCCGCACTCGGACCATCTTTTGGTGTAGCGCCTTCTGGTACGTGAACATGAATATCACGTTTTTCATAGAAATCACTATTTATACCCAGTTTTTCTGCTCGAGCTCTAACAACCGTTAATGCCGTTTGGATAGACTCCTGCATGACTTCACCTAAAGAACCGGTATAAGTTAGTTTGCCTTTGCCTGGCACACATGCAGTTTCAATAGTCAGTAAGTCACCACCAACTTCAGTCCAAGCAAGGCCTGTAACTTGCCCAACACGGTTTTCTGTGTCTGCTTGGCCATAATCAAAACGGCGAACACCCAGATAATCTTTCAGGTTATCAGCGTTGATTTCAATGTGCTTAAGCTTTTTGTCCATGAGCAGCGCTTTAACCGCTTTACGACACAATTTAGAGATTTCACGCTCTAAACCACGAACTCCAGCTTCACGAGTGTAATAACGAATAATGCTCATTAAAGCACTATCATCGATAGTTAACTCATTCTTTTTCAATGCGTTACGTTCAATCTGCTTAGACAGCAAATGTTTTTTCGCAATATTCAGTTTTTCATCTTCTGTATAACCAGAAAGACGAATGACTTCCATACGATCTAACAATGGTGCTGGAATATTCATCGAGTTGGATGTTGCAACAAACATCACATCAGACAAATCGTAATCCACTTCCAAGTAGTGATCGTTAAAGGCAATATTTTGTTCTGGATCAAGCACCTCTAATAATGCAGAGGCTGGGTCACCACGCATATCAGATGACATTTTATCAATTTCATCCAATAAAAATAGTGGGTTTTTGACCCCTACTTTTGCCATCTTTTGAATCAGCTTACCTGGCATTGAACCGATATAGGTACGACGGTGACCGCGAATTTCAGCTTCATCACGCACCCCACCTAATGCCATACGAGTGTATTGACGACCAGTAGCCTTGGCAATAGATTGCCCCAAAGAGGTTTTACCCACGCCCGGAGGCCCAACCAGACAAAGGATTGGCCCTTTAATTTTACTGACGCGGCTTTGCACTGCCAGATACTCTAAAATACGGTCTTTCACACGCTCTAAACCGTAGTGATCGGTATCTAACACTTCTTGAGCTTTAACTAAGTCTTTTTTGACTTTACTACGTTTATGCCATGGTACCTGCACCATCCAATCAATATAGCTACGGACAACAGTAGCTTCTGCTGACATTGGCGACATCATTTTCAGCTTCTGCAATTCTGCTTCTGCTTTCTCTTGTGCCTCTTTTGGCATTTTCGCTTCTTCGATTTTACGTTTTAGCGATTCATATTCGTCTGGCGCATCGTCCATTTCACCCAGCTCTTTCTGAATGGCTTTCATTTGCTCATTCAGATAATACTCACGCTGGCTTTTTTCCATCTGTTTTTTAACACGATTGCGGATGCGTTTTTCCACTTGCAGCAGCTCAGTTTCTGACTCCATCATGGCCATCAAAAACTCTACACGCTCTGCGATATTTGCCATTTCTAAAACGCGTTGTTTATCCGCTAATTTTAGTGGCATGTGAGAGGCAATGGTATCTGCCAGTTTGTCTAGCTGATCTTGTTCAATCGCATGTAACGCGGTTAATACTTCAGGTGGAATCTTTTTATTCAGTTTTATATAACTTTCGAACTGACTAACGATAGTGCGGTACAACACTTCGTTTTCTTTTTCATCAAGTGCGTCTGATGATTGAGAACCCGCTGTCGCTTCATCATACGCTGCGTGCTCAGATTCATTATTTTGCTCTGCAGCTAAATATTCTGCTTGCGCTAAGAAATATTCGCCATTATCTGTCAAACTGGTAATACGTGCACGTCGTAGACCTTCAACGAGGACTTTAACGGTACCATCAGGCAGTTTTAGCATCTGAATAACCGATGCGACTGTACCGACAGCAAATAAATCATTCACCCCTGGCTCATCAGTCGAGGCTTCTTTTTGCGCAACCAGCATTACCTGCTTGTCATGATCCATCGCTGCTTCCAGACTGTGAATGGATTTTTCACGTCCAACAAACAGTGGGATCACCATATGTGGGTATACCACTACATCACGCAGAGGCAATACTGGTATTTCAATGCGTTCGGAACGCTCAGGATTCATAAAGCTCTCTCTTCGTTTAGCTCACGCTAGTTTAAGGGTTTCTATCTCTTGTTTTAAAATTACTTTCTAGAACAAGGAAACCACACCTCAGAATATAAACTATATGGGGACAAGATTTTAGCATTCAATGGCTAGTTGAACATAAAAAACAAAATGAGGGAAACCCCTCATTTCGTTTGATTAACTATTGAACGTTTTATATGGGATTAGTTATCGCCAGAAGCTTGAGCATCAGGTTTGCTATATATCAATAGCGGTTCTGATTGTTCGTTAATGACGTTTTCATCAACGACAACTTTTTCAACATCACTCATTGAAGGAAGGTCATACATCGTATTTAACAATGCAGCTTCAACAATAGAGCGTAAACCACGAGCTCCGGTTTTACGTGCCATAGCTTTCTTAGCTATTGCTTTTAGTGCTTCTTCACGGAATTCGAGTTCAGTATTTTCAAGGCTAAATAAAGCTTGATATTGTTTAGTTAAAGCGTTTTTAGGCTCTTGCAGAATCTGAATTAATGCTTCTTCACTTAATTCAGTTAATGTTGCAACAACAGGTAAACGGCCAATAAATTCAGGAATTAAACCAAATTTAATTAAATCTTCTGGCTCTGCCTGAGTTAATAACTCACCTTCCGTTGCTTTATCTGATTCACCTTTCACTTCGGCAGCAAAACCGATACCTGAACGGGTATTTAAACGCTGGCCAATTACTTTGTCGAGCCCTGCAAATGCCCCACCACAGATAAAGAGAATCTTTGAGGTATCAACCTGCAAGAACTCTTGCTGAGGGTGTTTACGTCCCCCTTGTGGCGGTACTGCTGCAACCGTTCCCTCGATTAGTTTCAGAAGGGCTTGTTGCACACCTTCACCAGAAACGTCACGGGTAATTGATGGGTTATCTGATTTACGTGAAATTTTATCAATTTCATCAATATATACGATACCACGCTGAGCTTTTTCAACATCGTAATCGCACTTTTGTAGTAATTTTTGAATAATATTTTCAACGTCTTCACCGACATAACCAGCTTCAGTTAATGTCGTTGCATCAGCCATTGTAAATGGTACATCCAAATAACGTGCTAAAGTTTCAGCTAAAAGCGTTTTACCACTACCGGTTGGGCCAATTAGCAAAATATTACTTTTGCCTAATTCAACACCATCACTGGTTTTATCACCATTACGCAAGCGCTTGTAATGGTTATATACCGCAACCGCTAAGACTTTCTTCGCTTTTTCTTGGCCGATGACATAGTCGTCAAGATGCTGTCGGATTTCATGTGGCGTAGGCAGCTCACTACGCTCGCGATGCGGCGTAAGTTCTTTTATTTCTTCACGGATGATATCGAGACATAAATCTACGCATTCATCACAAATATAGACTGACGGACCGGCAATCAGCTTACGAACTTCATGCTGACTTTTTCCGCAGAAAGAGCAGTAAAGCAGTTTTCCTGTCCCCTCTTTGCGTTTATCTGTCATCAGTTGACCTCACTTTTATCCATATTGTTTTGTTTTCATTCAATTAAAAAACAAAACAACGATTTTCTTTAAAATAGTTTATGGTATGAACTAATTATACCAAAAGTTAACCCATTAACGGCTACTATAAATTTGGTCGACTAAACCATACTCTTTTGCTTCATTTGCAGATAAGAAGCGGTCACGCTCTGTGTCTCGAGTAATTTCTTCAATGGATTTACCAGTATGTAGAGCCATTAGCTCGTTCATTCGAGATTTCACTTTAAGAATTTCTTGAGCATGAATTTCGATATCTGACGCTTGACCTTGATAACCCCCTAATGGTTGGTGGATCATCACGCGTGAATTTGGTAAGCAGAAACGTTTACCTTTGGTACCCGCCGTCAATAAAAAAGCCCCCATGGAACAAGCTTGTCCCATACAAATAGTACTTACATCAGGCTTGATAAACTGCATCGTATCGTAAATTGACATTCCTGCGGTAATAACGCCACCCGGTGAATTAATATACAAATGAATATCTTTTTCAGGGTTTTCTGCTTCAAGGAATAACATCTGAGCGACGATTAAATTCGCCATATGGTCTTCCACTTGACCAGTCAGGAAGATAATACGTTCTTTTAATAGACGTGAGTAAATATCATACGAGCGCTCACCACGAGAAGTTTGCTCTATGACCATAGGCACAAGGGCCATTTGAGATGCTAATTGTTCCTGACTGCCAAAATGTGACATCGAAATCTCCTATTAAAAACGTTCCGGTGCTTGCGCCTAATTTGCTGTCTGCCTGCTATTTTGAGCAGAGATCATGCCACAAACAACGGTTTTAAAAAATTCCTGTGTCTGCAGGCTCTTTCAATTCTCTTATTTTCTAGTTTAGCTAATATTTAACCAAGCAACTGGCGAAATAAGAAGAAAATGCAGCTAAGTATGCTGCAGTAAACAAGACGCTCTGTAAAAGAGTTTAACACAAGTCTATTGGGTTACACGGAATTATACCATTAGAAAACCATACTTGATTTTCAAAAATGACGAAATAACTCGATTGGTTAATATCACTATTTCTACAATATTAAGCTATTCAAAATAGTTCAAATTGCAATTAAAGCCCCACTTAGACTACTTGAAGTATAGATAATATAATTAGGGTTTAAATGTGTTTTTCAAGGGGATCCTAATTAAATTCGCTAAAGTGATAATTTAAAGGCTTTAATTGACAAAAAACCCGTAGTATTACACCACGGGTTTCATTATTTTGTACAGCAAGAAAGAATTAACCTGCTTGAACTTGGTTCATCAGTTCAGTGAAGTTAGTTTCTTTTTCTGTCACTTTAGCAACAGCCAATACAGTTTCAACAGCTTGTTCTTCTAAAGCTAAGTTACGAACGCTATTCATCAGCTCTTCATTTTTGCTGTAGTATTCGATAACTTCAGCTGGATCTTCATACGCAGAAGCCATTTCCTCGATCAGCGCTTTAACGCGCTCTTCGTCAGCTTTCAGTTCGTTTTTGTTGATCACTTCGCCTAACAGCAGACCGATCACTACGCGACGTTTTGCTTGTTCTTCAAACAGTTCACGAGGTAATTCCATCGCTTGTTTTTCGTCGCCACCAAAACGCTGTGCCGCTTGACGACGCAGAACATCAATTTCACCATCAACAACTGCTGCTGGAACTTCGATGTCGTTAGCTTTGATTAAGCCATCAAGAACTTGTGCTTTAACACGGTTACGCACGGCATTTTTCAGCTCACGCTCCATGTTTTTACGTACTTCTGCACGCAGGCCATCTAAAGAACCATCAGCGATACCAAAACGCTTGATGAATTCTTCAGTGAATTCAGGCAGTTCACGTTGTTCTACTTTCTTCAGAACAATAGCAAATTTCGCCGCTTTACCTTTCAGGTTTTCAGCATGGTAGTCTTCTGGGAAGTTAACTTCGATATCGAATTCTTCACCCGCTTTATGACCAACAACACCTTCTTCGAAGCCTGGGATCATACGACCTTCGCCCATAACGAGTGCGAAATCTTCTGCTTTTCCGCCTTCGAATTCTTCACCATCGATAGAACCGGTAAAGTTGATAGTGATGCGAGAGTCAGCTTCTGCTGCCGCTTCAACTTCTTTCCACTGCGCTTGTTGCTTACGCAGAGTTTCTAACATGTTTTCCAGATCTTCATCTTTTACAGATACAGCTGGTTTTTCAACTTCAATCGTTTCTAAACCTGTTAATTCGATTTCTGGGTAAACTTCGAATTCAACTGAATAAACAAAATCTTTACCGTCTTCGAGTTGCTCAGGTTTGTAGCTAGGCGCACCCGCTGGATTGATTTTTTGTTCAATAATTGCGTTGATGAAGTTACGTTGCATTACATCGCCCAGAACGTCTTGCATAACAGACGCGCCGTAACGCTGTTTAACGATGTTCATTGGTACTTTCCCTTTACGGAAACCATCAACACGTACTTTTTTAGCAACACTAACTAATTCGCTATTTACTGCTTTTTCAATATCAGTGGCAGGAACGGTGATTGTTACACGACGCCCAAGGCCTTGAGTCGTTTCAACAGAAACTTGCATCTTCTTACCTCAAAATAAATCTTAGTGATCGGTCTACTCCAGAGTTATGCCATTAAATCATAACGGCTGTCTCCCTTCCAGAACCGGGGGCGTTACTTTCGTAACGGTCAATCCCTGATATCAGAAGCGTCCCGAAACCTTACTGAAAATTAGACGCAGCATTATACCGATGCATGCGCCCTGAGTCGAGAAAAGCTGAGAAAAGAAGCGTTTTTTCCTCATTATTTGTGACTTTTCTGACTAAATTTTTTGTTTTTTCACCTAATTTGAAGAAAAAACATTCACCAAGCTCATCATCGAGCATGGCTGATTAAGTACAGCATAGTCTCAGTGTATTAACTGAAACGAAAAATTACCGATTAACACCGCCGACACCACGACAAGCAGGTGATTTTAACGCAGTGTCAGCAAGCTCATTCCACTCTTGTTGCGTATATGTATGCAAAGCAAGGGCATGGATCCCTCCCGATAATTCGCTGGCTAAAATAGCATAAATTTCGCGGTGGCGGGCAAGCATTCGTTTATTTTCAAATTTATCACTCACTAAAATAACTTTGAAATGGCTTTCAGAGCCCGGTAACACATTGTGTTGGTGGCTTTCATTAATTACCTCCAAATGTGTAGGTTCGAAAGCAGCTTGTAATTTTTGGCTCACAAGAGATTGCATACTTTGAGCTGCATTAGCGACCATAAAATGCTCCTTAATTAAAAATTATGCTCAGAGGCAATTATCTTTTATTGTACGTGTTGATTATTGCTATCTTCTTATTATAGAAATATCCGATAATAACTTGCCAATGTTATGATAGCGGCACATTGATGCGAATTTTTTCAAAAATTGTTGTCTAATAGTTCAGGATAAATAAGCCGCTAAGCTTTATATTGAACGACGGATACCCGCACCATAACGAAACATTTTCAATTAGGAAAGATGAACTGGAAAAAATTATGTTAAGAAAACTGTGTTTTCCACTTTTAGGGTTATTTCTTCTTGCGGGCTGTGCAACCAGCAGCAATACATTATCACTTGAGCCTAAGATAGCTTTACCTGCAAAAAACCCCACACTGAATGCAACTTCAATCAGTGTTAGCAGTGTAGACAATCGTACGAATAAATCCTTAGCGGAAGTCAACCGCAATGGCAGTTTAGTCGTACTGAACCCTTCACGCGATCCTCGTTATCTGATGCAAGAAGCCGTCGAAAAACAAATGGCTGCACGTGGCTTTATGGTGACATCACCGGCAAATGTGAATCTAGTCGTTCAATTGAATAAACTCGATACCAAAGTCAGTGAAGGCAGCTTGCGCCATAATATTACCGTAAACTCCAGTGTGAGTATTATTGCAACAGCCCCAAATGGTTCGACAAAAACACGTTCATTTACCCGCAATTTTAATACACAAGAGTTATTAGCAGCCAATAATGACAAGATTGCAACAGCTATCAATAGCGCACTCACTGATTTAATTGCAGATATGGCAACAGACCAAGAAATCACCGATTTTATCAGACAAAATTCACGCTATTAACTGAGCAATCATTATCATTAAGTATTAAGCTACCTAAGCTCTCACTGATTGAGCTTGGGTAGCATAGCGCAGCCAATACCTCTGCAGCGCAATGTATTGCAGCAATATCACACTGGCTTAGAGGGAAATAATGCCTCGTTTTACTCTACCAAATAACATCACTTTAATCCTTTTAGGCTTTGTTTCTGGTCTACCTTTAGCTTTAACTGCAGGTACATTACAAGCTTGGCTAACTGTTGAAAATGTCGATATTAAAACTATTGGTTTCTTTTCATTAGTCGGACAGGCTTATGTGTTGAAATTTCTTTGGTCCCCAATGATGGACCGCTATACTCCGCCCTTTCTTGGTCGTCGAAGAGGATGGCTATTAACTACGCAAATTCTGTTGATTATCAGCATTGCCGCTATGGGCTTTATGAACCCCTCAGAGCATTTGTGGTACCTTGCTGCGCTGGCGGTTACTGTTGCATTTTGTTCAGCATCACAAGACATTGTTTTTGATGCCTATAAAACTGATTTACTGAGTGCGGAAGAACGCGGGATTGGTGCTGCAACCTCAGTTATGGGTTACCGGATCAGCATGTTAGTTTCAGGCGGCCTTGCTCTTTGGTTAGCGGATAAGTTTTTAACGTGGAAACAACTATATTTAGTCATGGCAGGGCTGATGATTATCGGCGTTATCGCAACATTACTCGCGAAAGAACCCGAAGAAAGCTGCGCTGCACCAACATCACTAAAAAAAGCAATATACGAACCACTCGCTGAATTCTTTAGCCGAAACAATGCTTGGCTAATCTTACTACTGTTAGTTTTTTACAAGCTCGGTGATGCCTTTGTCATGGCGCTTAATACCAACTTTCTATTAAATGCTCTTGGTTTTAGTTTAAGCGAAGTGGGTACCGTCAATAAAACTGTTGGTATGGCTGCAACTATTGTTGGAGCGTTACTTGGTGGTTACCTCATGAAAAATATGAGCTTATTTAAAGCTCTATTTATTTTTGGACTTCTACAAGGCGGCTCTAATATAGGCTATTGGTTCTTAGCGATAACACCGCCCCATATCTTAACCATGGGGTCGATTATCTTTCTAGAAAATATCTTCTCTGGTATGGGAACCGCCGCTTTTGTCGCCCTATTAATGACACTATGTAATAAGTCGCTATCCGCAACGCAGTTTGCACTTCTTTCTGCTCTTTCCGCCGTTGGTCGTGTTTATATTGGCCCAGTCGCAAGTATTTTTGTCAGTAATTATGGCTGGCCACTGTTCTACCTTATTTCGATCGCAGTTGCAGTCCCTGGTGTTTTGCTTTTATTAGCTTGTCGGACATCCTTAATCTACACACAAACAACAGGGTTGTTTCAACGGCGTCAGCTGTATGCGAAAGGGTATCGCATTGCCGTTTATGCTCTTATTACTGCCGTTAGCTTCCTTGCTATTTGGCTACTTTCATTACTTATATTTTCATTTAGTGATATGAAAGTTTATCTGTTTACGACACACATTGAATTTTGGCTGAGTTTACCCCACTACCAAAACCTTATTTTTAATACTGGTATTAGCATTGGTGCTATCAGCTTAGTTATTGGTGGTAGTTTAGATTTCCTCGCCGTTCGCAAAACAGTACAGCAATAACCCTCCCAATACTCTTTCTCATTCTTTTCATAATTCCCTAAGCAAAGCTTATTTGTTTAGGGAATTTGATCTTTTGTATAAATTAGATCTAAATAGCAAAACAAAGCAATAACATCTAAATATCGTGATTTCGATCACTTCATTCGTGTAAAATATTTCTTAATTACAATTTTCAAGTCTAATATATCACAAGTTACAAATTGGTTAGCTAAAGTGTTAATAACTAACGCACTACTAAATTCCATTAATCAATAAGTGAAAATAATCTATATATGAAAAAAATCATTTACATGACCGCCTTAATTTCTCTAGCAGGTACGGCATATTCTGACAATATTATTGGCTATAAAAATGGCTTTGCTGATGTCAATGTAAACTATTTAGATTGGTCACATCGTACTGAAACCAAAACAGAAAACACGACACGTAAGAAAGATTTTGCCTATATTGAGCTTGAAGGCGGTGCCGATTTTAATTGGGGTGAGTTATATGGCTTTTTTGATCTCGAAAACCCATTCCATAGCCAACACACCGATTCAGGACGAAATAAACGCTATACCATTAAAACAACAGGCCGCTTTTATTTAGGTGATACTGGTTTCAACCTATACGGGCACGTTTATGGCACTTGGTCATTACCTGGAGCCAAGTATGGTGGTAATTTCCACGATGTGAATACTTTATATGGTATTGGTTATAACACTGCATTCGGTGATTTATGGTTTAAACCTTTTATTGCTCTTAATTACACCGACCAGACATTCTATTCAGGTAATAATGGATATGTAGCAGGTTGGGTGGCTGGCTATAATTTCAGCGTATTCGAAGAAAATTTCATGATAACAAACTGGCATGAAATGGAATTCGCGAGGAATAAACGCTATAACGGGGATAAGCGTAATGGCATAAATGGCGCCCTCGCTTTTTGGTGGAATGCAACAAACCATGTTTCTGCAGGGGTACAATACCGCTATGCTGATAATAAATTAGGAGATACTTTCTATCAAGATGCAATCATTTATACATTAAAGTATACCTTTTAGCGCACTATAGAACATTGCATCAGAAGTTAACTATTTTCTTATTTTTATCAGTAAAATAAGAATTTTTCTTTATGATTTAGCCGATAAAGCAACCAAAATAGCTTTATCGGCAATAAAAACTGTAATTTCCCTTAGCAAATTGCTAATCATTTATATCAGTTTCACTATTTTTTCATTTCTTTTGTATATATTTTTCTTTGAAAAATTACCAAGATAATTTAGTATTAATAGAGTTTTATCAATACATACTTATAATCCGTATCAATTTTAACTTTTTGTTTATAAGTTCTTTACATGTGATCATATTAACATAAAGAGCTAACAATTCAGTTTCTTTGCCTTACAATCATTTACACTCGCATAACCTTACCGTAAAATGCCCGCACTGATGAAACGACAATTAGAATCTTTGTCATTTGGGGTCGTGGATGAGACTTATGAACTACAAAAAAAGCATCGGAGCAATCTCACTCGTTGTAGCTGCCTTACTACTAGGTGGTTGCGATATGGTGTTGATGGATCCAAAAGGCGCCGTTGGCGTTAAACAAAAAGAGCTAATTCTTATTGCAATTGGCTTAATGCTACTTGTTGTTATTCCTGTTATTTTCATGACGATTATCTTCGCAAGAAAATACCGTGAATCCAACACGTCAGCAACCTACCGTCCTAATTGGGCTCACTCAAATAAAATTGAGTTAGTCTGCTGGACCGTTCCTATCATCATTATCATTATTCTAGGTGCTATCACTTGGAAGACGACACATGAGCTGGACCCGTATCAGCCATTAGTGAGTGATCAGGAACCTGTCACTATTGAAGTTATTTCTGCTGACTGGAAATGGATATTTATTTATCCAGAGCAAGGCATTGCAACAGTTAATGAAATCGCATTCCCTACAGGTGTGCCAGTTAACTTCAAAATCACGTCAGATTCGGTGATGAACTCATTCTTCATTCCATCTTTAGGTGGCCAAATCTACGCGATGGCAGGTATGCAAACTAAACTTCATTTAATCGCTAATGAACCAGGTACCTACAAAGGCTTCTCAGCAAGTTACAGTGGCCATGGCTTCTCTGATATGAAGTTCAATGCTATTGCAACTCCAGACCGTCAAGGTTTTGATGAGTGGGTACAAAAGGTAAAAGCTTCTCCTAAAACAATGGATACCATGCAGGCATTCGACGAAGTCGCTAAGCCAAGCATGAACGTTCCTGTTACCTACTTCTCTAGCGTGAAGCCTAAACTTTATGAAGATATCGTTCTGAAGTTTGGTCATGAGCACCATAAAGGTCACGCTCCTGTAGAAAATCAAAGTCATTCAATGACTGACCATAACGATGCTACAGGCAATTCAATGCAAATGAGCCATAGTGCTCATGCTGCTGGCGCTGAGGAATAAGGGCATGTTCGGAAAATTAACACTAGATGCAATTCCGCTCCATGAGCCGATTATCGTTGTCACCCTGATTGCTATTGTCCTAGGTGGACTTGGCTTAGTAGGTGTGATTTCTTACTTTGGTAAATGGAAGTGGTTGTGGAAAGAATGGTTAACCTCTGTTGACCATAAGAAAATTGGTGTCATGTACATCATTGTCGCAATGGTTATGTTATTCCGTGGCTTCGCGGATGCTATCATGATGCGTGGGCAGCAAGTTCTTGCTTCTGCTGGCCAAGAGGGTTTCTTGAATCCTCATCACTATGACCAAATCTTCACCGCACACGGCGTTATCATGATTTTCTTCATGGCAACTCCATTCGTTGTCGGTCTGATGAACTTAGTTGTGCCTCTGCAAATTGGTGCACGTGATGTTGCGTTCCCATTCCTTAACTCATTGAGCTTCTGGTTCTTTGTTGTTGGTGTTGTGTTAATCAACATCTCTCTAGGGGTAGGTGAATTCGCACAAACTGGTTGGTTGGCTTATCCGCCATTATCCGGCTTGGAGTACAACCCTGGGGTCGGGGTCGATTACTGGCTCTGGAGTCTCCAGATATCCGGTATTGGTACACTATTAACAGGGGTTAACTTTATCGCGACTATTATCCGTATGCGTACGCCGGGTATGTCGATGATGAAAATGCCTGTATTCAGCTGGGCTGCGTTATGTACTAACGTATTGATTGTTGCTGCTTTCCCTATCTTAACTGTTACATTAACGCTTCTGACGTTAGACCGTTATTTAGGCACCCATTTCTTCACTAATGATATGGGCGGCAACATGATGATGTACATCAACCTGATTTGGGCATGGGGTCACCCTGAGGTGTATATCCTTGTTCTGCCAGTGTTCGGTGTATTCTCTGAAGTTGCAGCAACCTTCTCGAAAAAACGTTTATTCGGTTATACCTCATTAGTTTGGGCGACAATCGTTATTACCGTTATGTCCTTCATCGTTTGGTTGCACCACTTCTTTACGATGGGTTCAGGAGCTAACGTTAACGCCTTCTTCGGTATCGCCACAATGATTATCGCAATCCCTACAGGGGTTAAGATCTTCAACTGGTTGTTTACCATGTACCAAGGCCGTATCGAGTTTAAATCACCTATGCTGTGGACTATCGGTTTCATCATCACCTTCTCTGTTGGTGGTATGACTGGTGTTCTGCTTGCTGTTCCAGGTGCAAACTTCGTTCTGCATAACAGTCTATTCCTGATTGCTCACTTCCATAACGTTATCATTGGTGGTGTTGTATTCGGATGCTTCGCGGGTATGACTTACTGGTTCCCGAAAGCATATGGCTTCACGCTAAATGAGAAATGGGGTGTTCGTGCCTTCTGGTTCTGGATCATCGGTTTCTTCTTAGCCTTTATGCCACTGTATATTCTTGGCTTTATGGGTATGACCCGCCGTTTAAGTCAGAATATTGACCCGACTTACCACACAATGTTAGTTGTTGCTGCAGGCGGTGCTGCGTTAATCGCAATCGGTATTGCATGCCAAGTTATCCAAATCATTGTGAGTATCCGTGATCGTCATGAAAACCGTGATTTAACCGGTGACCCATGGGGTGGACGTACACTTGAGTGGGCGACATCTTCTCCACCACCTTTCTATAACTTTGCGATTGAACCACACGTTCAAACCCGCGATGCATGGTGGGATCTGAAAGAGAAAGGCCTTGCTCATAAGAAACCAACTTCATATGAAGAAATTCATATGCCTAAAAACACAGGCGCAGGCGTTATTATCGCTGCATTTAGCTTAGTTTTAGGTTTCGCAATGATCTGGCACATCTGGTGGCTCGCAATCATTGGTTTCGGTGGAATGATCGTAACTTGGATTGCAAAAAGCTTCGACGAAGATGTTGATTACTACGTACCTGTGGCTGAAATCGAAGAAATCGAGAATAAGCACTTTGAAGAATTGCGTAAGGCAGGTGTGAACGATGTCAACTAATACAATGACTAACCAAAATATCGCCCATGCTGAGCATGGGCACCACGATGCAGGTGGAACAAAAGTATTCGGTTTCTGGCTCTATATTATGAGCGACTTGATCCTGTTTGCTTGTTTGTTTGCTACCTATGTTGTTTTGGCCGATGGAACTGCTGGCGGTCCTGCTGGTAAAGATATCTTCAGTCTGAAGTTCGTATTAGGCGAAACCTTCTTACTGTTAGTGAGTAGTATCACTTACGGCTTCGCAATGATAGCGATGCACAAAGGTAAGATAGCTGCTGTTAACTTATGGCTGTTTGCAACGTTCCTGTTAGGTCTTGGCTTCGTCATTATGGAAATCTATGAGTTCCATGAATTGATTGCAGAAGGCTTTGGTCCTGACCGTAGCGGTTTCTTATCTGGCTTCTTCGCACTCGTTGCGACTCACGGTCTACACGTAACTGCGGGCCTGATCTGGATTATTATCATGATGATCCAAGTCACTCGCCGTGGCCTGACTGATGTCAACAAAACACGTTTAAACTGCCTAAGTTTGTTCTGGCACTTCTTAGACGTTGTGTGGATTTGTGTATTTACCGTTGTTTATCTTCTGGGGGCTATTTAAATGAGTCATGCAAAAGATGCTCACACTGGAGCAAGCCACGGTAGCGTTAAAACATACCTGATTGGCTTTATCCTATCAGTTATCCTGACAGTGATCCCTTTCTGGATGGTGATGGAAGGTACAGCGTCAACTTCAGCAATCCTTTGGACTGTTGTAGGCATGGCGGTTGTGCAAATTCTGGTTCATTTGGTTTGTTTCTTACATATGAATACATCATCAGATGAGCGTTGGAATTTAGTTGCCTTCCTGTTCACCATGCTTATTGTTGGCATTGTGGTCATTGGCTCACTGTGGATTATGTACAACCTGAACATCAATATGATGCTCGACTAAAGAGTTGCCGATATGTTTAAGCAATACCTGCAAGTGACCAAACCAGGAATTATATTCGGAAACTTGATTTCTGTGATCGGTGGTTTTTTATTGGCTTCAAAAGGATCAATTGATTACCCACTGTTCGTTGCGACTTTGCTGGGTGTATCACTGGTCGTGGCTTCTGGTTGTGTTTTTAACAACTACATCGACCGTGATATCGACCGTATCATGGAAAGAACGAAGAATCGCCCTTTAGTTAAAGGGTTGATTGATCCGAAAGTTAGCCTGATTTACGCTGCTGCATTAGGTATTGCTGGTATGGTGCTGCTACTTGTAGCAGCCAATGCTCTGGCAATGCTGCTTGCAGTTATCGGTTTCATTGTTTATGTAGGTATTTATAGCCTATATATGAAACGTAAATCCGTTTATGGCACACTGATTGGCAGTCTTTCAGGCGCGGCACCACCAGTTATCGGTTACTGCGCTGTTACAAATGAATTCGATATGGGTGCACTTATCCTATTATTGATATTCAGTTTGTGGCAAATGCCTCATTCTTATGCCATTGCTATCTTCCGCTTTAAGGATTACAAAGCCGCAAACATTCCTGTGTTACCGGTTATTAAAGGAATATCCGTCGCGAAAACGCACATCTTCCTGTATATCCTAGCGTTTATGGTCGCAACATTAATGTTAGCTATCAGTGGATACGCGGGCTATAAGTACCTTATCGTAGGTGCAGCAGTCAGCTTATGGTGGCTAGGTATGGCAATTTCGGGCTTCAAAACCGAAAATGACGACCGGGTCTGGGCAAGAAAACTGTTCATTTTCTCAATCGTAGCGATTACTTCATTGAGCGTAATGATGTCAGTTGACCCTATAGTTTCAAGCGATACTGTTATAGCTCTCGTCAGATAACTTATCTGTTTACTGATGATAACGATGTCTAAACGGCGGGCCTTCCCCGCCGTTTTTATTTGTCTCTAACTGCTTTTACAACTCACTTTTACTTATTCTGCCTATCCTTATGAATCTATTTTATGGTTAAATAGCCGCTTGCTATTGATAAGCTAGATATCAAATGCACTATTAAAAATGCTAATAGGTTGAGATTAAAAACATATTGCCACAACATATACGTATTTATTCAACTTGTTGTATTTATTAATGTGTGACCCAACTAGCTGAGAGAAGTCAACACCGCTACAGCACGAAATATGAAGAATAAAAATGAATGATAACAAAATGACATCCGCAGAGCTTAGATCCACTTGGGGATTAGGCTCCGTTTTCTCCTTGCGAATGCTTGGAATGTTTATGGTATTACCTATTTTGACCAGCTATGGGATGCATTTACAAGGTGCTAGCGAGTTCTTAGTGGGTGTCGCTATTGGTATCTATGGCCTTAGCCAAGCCGTTTTTCAAATCCCTTTTGGTTTAATGTCAGATAAGATTGGTAGGAAACCTTTAATTATTATTGGGTTAGTTATTTTTATTATCGGAAGTATCGTTGCAGCATTAAGCGATTCTATTTGGGGAATTATTATTGGTCGGGCTTTACAAGGCGCCGGAGCAATTTCTGCTGCCGTCATGGCATTACTTTCTGACCTAACTCGAGAGCAAAATCGCACTAAAGCCATGGCATTTTTAGGTATTAGTTTCGGTTTAACTTTTGCTATCGCCCTCGTACTTGGCCCAATTATCGCTAATTGGGTTGGTTTAAGTGGCTTATTTTGGGGGATAGCGCTACTTGCAGTTGGTGCTATTGCAGTGACTGTTTTTGTTGTTCCTAATACTAATACTCATGTCTTAAATCGTGAGTCTGCATTTGTACAAGGTAATTTAAAAGCGGTTTTAATGCACCCTCAATTACTCAAATTAAATATAGGGTTCCTCAGCTTACACACCCTACTGATGTCCAGTTTTGTTGCTCTGCCTCTTATCATGACTGACTCTGGCTTTTTAGCGAAAGACCATTGGAAAGCCTATTTAGTCACGATGTTAATTGCTTTTGTCACCGTACTTCCGTTCATTATTTATGCGGAAAAATACCGCAAAATGAAACAAGTCTTCTTATTCTGTATTGCCGTTTTAGCATTGTCCGAAATTACCTTATGGTTTTCTGGTAGTCACTTATGGGTGATTTTCTTAGGTATTCAACTGTTTTTTATCGCTTTCAATATCATGGAAGCCATTTTACCGTCACTCATAAGCAAAGAGGCACCTGCGGGCTATAAAGGAACTGCCATGGGCGTTTACTCCACTAGCCAGTTTTTAGGCGTTGCCATCGGGGGTATTGTTGGTGGATGGTTATACAGTTTTGAAGGAGCTAGTACCGTTTTTATTGGTGGTTTAATTTTGACCATTATCTGGTTTATCATTAGCCTGACAATGCAGCAGCCTCCTTATGTCAGCAGTATTCGTATTGAATTACCCAACCATATTGGAGATACAAGAGCCCTTGAGAAAAAATTACAAGCTCAAGAAGGGGTGATGGAAGCGCTTGTCGTTGACGAGGAATTTAGTGCTTATGTTAAAGTTGATAGAAAAATCATCAATCGAGAACAACTTGAAGCATTAATAAATCAGTAAAAATTAGCCCGCTATCGCGGGCTGAGGTTGTTGACAAAACAGGATAAAAGCGTGGTTTTTCCCGCTTTGTGTTATCAGCCGAAAATCAATAAATTGATTTTCCTAGTTTATTTTCAAAACCTATTAGACTTGCCGCCAAACATAATATGTTTGTCAGCAGTCTGAGCCCGCTATCGAGGGCTTTAAACGAACACTTGAAAAATAACTAATCGCGGAAGTTATTAAATTGAAAAGGTTGGCCTAAGTTCCCGCCACGTACTAATGCCATAACCGATTGTAAATCATCACGGGCTTTGCCCGTCACACGTACTTGGTCACCTTGAACTTGTGCTTGAACTTTCAGTTTACTGTCTTTAATTAATTTAACGATTTTTTTAGCAGTTGCAGCATCAATACCTTGCTTGAACGTAACTTCAACGCTATAGGTTTTTCCACTATGAACAATATCTTCTGGCACATTCAATACAGCACCATCAATACCGCGTTTTGCCATTTTTTCTCTTAAGATATCAACTAACTGGAGTACTTGGAAATCAGACTCGCTAGTGATTTTAACTGATTCATTTTTGTCATTTAGCTCAAAACTAGCTTCGACATTTTTAAAATCCCAACGGCTGGTTAACTCACGCTGCGCATTTTCCACCGCATTACGTACTTCATTCATTTCCACTTCAGATACAATGTCAAATGATGGCATAGCTAGAACCTCACTGATAATTTTTAGACTGTGCGCATGATAACGTTTTTATTCACATCACTTCAAGTTATCAGGGTCTGTGATACTTCGTTAACTACAACTTCGTATCGTAAAAGGTTATAATGATAAGAGATCACTTCCGCCTTACCTTATAAGACGTTAAAGTCCCATTTTCAAAGGGGAAACAATGAAAATAACTCTAATTGGTTGTGGTGCGATAGGTAAACTGTGGCTTGCTTCACTTGCAATACAAGGGCATGACATACAAGGTTGGCTACGTGTTGCACAGTCTGATTTATTCGTCGATGTTAATGAACCTGATGGGCGTAGTTTCCGAGAGCTGATTCCTTGTAATAATATTAACCACTTGCAAACCAGTGAGTTGATCATTGTTTGTTTAAAAGCATGGCAAGTTTCTGACGCTTTATTGCCTTTGATTAATACTATCCCAGAAAATACGCCTATTCTATTACTGCATAATGGCATGGGGACGATTGAAGAGCTGGCGCCTTTACGTCATCCTATCTTAGCGGGCGTCACAACCCATGCAGCTTGGCAAGAAAATAACCAAGTATTTCATGTCGCAAATGGCATCACACATATCGGCGCTATCAATTCCCAAGCACAAGCTTACTACCCAATAGCAGATATCTTGCATGAAGCCTTACCTGATGTGGCTTGGCATAATAATATTTTAACCACTTGCTGGCGTAAATTGATTGTAAACTGTGTCATTAACCCCCTTACCGTCGAACATGACTGTAAAAATGGTGAATTAATCCAACATTCCACACAGATATCTCGGATCATTGATGAAATATGTCATGTTATGGCGGCAGAAGGGCTGCATACGGATAAAGCAGAACTGACTGAGTATATTTACGGCATTATCAATAATACCACTGATAACTATTCCTCTATGTTACAAGATATGCGAAATAATCGCCGTACAGAGATTGATTACATCACTGGCTTTTTAATCAAACAAGCACGAACTCATGGGATCAGTACACCTGAAAACGATCGCCTTTATCATTTAGTCAAAAATAGAGAACAACAATATGACGACTTCCGCTCTAATTTGCATCGCTCATGGGAGTGAAGAAATTGAATTTACCATTACTGCTGATTTATTAGTTAGAGCAGGCATTAATGTGACCTTAGCGAGTGTGACGGAAGACGGTTCTTTAACCATTACCGCTTCACGAGGCCTAAAAATTATTGCCGATACCCCATTGATTAAAGTCGCTGATGAGCCTTTTGATGCCATTGTGCTGCCCGGTGGTATAGCGGGCGCAGAAACGCTCCGCGATAGCCCACTGGTTGTTGAAAAAGTTCGCCGTATGCATCTTGATGGTAAAATTGTAGCAGCTATTTGTGCAGCACCAGCGCTTGTACTTGAATATCACCAATTGTTTCCACTAGGTAATATGACCTGTTTTCCATCAATGAAAGATAAAATTCCAGCTCATAAATGGGTCGATCGCCGAGTTTACTTTGATGAACGTGTCAATCTATTAACTAGCCAAGGACCCGCCACTTCTTTTGACTTTGCATTAAAGTTAATTGAATTATTGGTAGGCCGAAAGACTGCAGCCCAAGTTGCCACTCAACTCGTTTTACCTAATGGTATTAACGATTATTTAGAAGATTAAATATAAAACTCATTATAAAAAACGAATTAGAAATACAACTTAACTTATTGAATAATAAAAATTAAATAGCAAAAAAAATCTGTGTTTAGAGTACTTTTTTGCTATGATTGCCGCGGGTGCTTGGATCATTTTGGTTCAAGCATTTGTGAGAGCCAAAAAGACGAAAGCCCCGAATTAGATGTTAATCTTAATCCGAGGCAGTCTCAAACACTCAACAATTTGATTCTGTCTCCTTTTAGAAAAGGAGTCAAGAGGAATGGCCAAAATTGCCCTTCTGGGGCTAGTTACCGTGTGTCTGACGGTATTGTGTTTTTCGTTATTGATGCAAGAAAGACTGTGCTCTTTCAGTATCAGCAGCGGAAACACGCTGGTTCAAGCTACGTTATCCTGCGATAACTAGTCTTGTGGGGGAAATTCCCCCACATTTCTCTCTGATTGTGAGTTGGTGATACAAGCACCCCGTTTTTATTCTCTACTTATTTTTATTCAGCTCACTTTGTCATTTCTATTTCAATTGCATCAGTAATCATATTAATATCAATGATATCGAAACCATTATAACCAACTGAATTTAAATATTTTATTTTCAATAATGAACGATAAAAACATTTGTTTAGAGTGATTTTTTGCTATGATTGCCGCGGGTGCTTGGATCATTTGGTTCAAGCATTAGTGAGAGCCAAAAAGACGAAAGCCCCGAATTTAGATGTTAATCTTAATCCGAGGCAGTCTCCAACTCTCAACAATTGGATTCTGTCTCCTTTTAGAAAAGGAGTCAAGAGGAATGGCCAAAATTGCCCTTCTGGGGCTAGTTACCGTGTGTCTGACGGTATTGTGTTTTTCATTATTGATGCAAGAAAGACTGTGCTCTTTCAGTATCAGCAGCGGAAACACGCTGGTTCAAGCTACGTTATCCTGCGATAACTAGTCTTGTGGGGGAAATTTCCCCCACATTTCTCTCTGATTGTGAGTTGGTGATACAAGCACCCTGTTTTAAGTTATGGGCGATAAACCTTTATATTTTCATAACCTTGTTCTTTTAGGTATAGCGCTTGCAAGCGGCTCATTACCCCACGGTCACAATATAATAAATAGGTTTTATCTTTTGGTAAGTCACCAAATTGCGTACTCAACTTATAGAATGGAATGTGCTTAATTTCCATTCCATCTACATTCAGTGGTTTGTCTTCGAATTCATCAATTGAACGAATATCTAAAATCACTTCATTTTCAATTGAAAGCTCACTCACCATTTCAATTTCAGGAACTTTTTCAAGACTTTCTTGTGCAATTTGTCGAATATCTATATTTTGAGCTTGCTCAACAACAGACTCTAAAATACTAAAATCAAAATTGGCCTCTTCCGCTTCAATCCGCGCTTTCACCGCTTTAACTGTTGGGCTTTTTGAGATTACACCACAATATTCAGGCATGGTTTTTGCGAAATCTTCAGTACCAATTTGGCGAGCTAACTTAATAATATGTTCTTTATCATGGGAAATTAGCGGCCTTAATACGAGGGTATCAGAAGCATTATCAATTAAACGCAAGTTTGTTAAAGTCTGGCTTGATACCTGCCCCAGAGCTTCACCTGTGACAATCGCCTGCACACCATAACGCTCAGCAACTTTCGATGCTGCTCTTACCATCATACGTTTGAGCACAACGCCCATTTGGCCATCATCCACTTTTTCTAAAATTTCAGCCACAACTGGCTCAAAATTTACAGCAATAAAACGGACTTTATGGGAGCTACCAAAACGGTTCCACAGATAATGTGCAATTTGCTTCACACCAATTTCATGCGCAGCTCCGCCTAAATTAAAGAAGCAGTAGTGAACACGACAGCCACGGCGCATCAGCATATAGCTCGATACACCTGAATCAAAACCACCGGAAATGAGTGACAACACATCTTCTTGGGTCCCTATAGGGAAACCACCAATGCCTTCAATACGTGCTTTAACTAAGATAAGTTTATCATCTTCGATTTCTAAGTGAATCGTGGTGTCAGGGTCTTTAAGCTTAACTTTTGCAGATGCAATGTGCTGGTTTAACCCACCACCGATATAGCGTTCAGCATCGATGGATGAAAACTCATGTTTACCACGACGTTTCACCCGCACACAAAATGTTTTATTTTCTAATGACTCGCCATAGGCTTCGTGTGTCATTTCGTAAATATGATGCAGACTGGTAAACGGTTTTTCTTCCACTTCGAGAATATGGTGAATACCTGGGATACGCCCTAGCATGTCACAAATTTCATCGTGTTTTGTTTCCCCCTTCACACGCACTTCAATGTTATCCCAATTACGGACAACCGAAATCTCTTCGCCAAGTGGTTTAAGCACGTTACGGATATTACTGGTCAAAATTTTAATAAAACGTAGCCTAACAGTTTGGCTTTTAATGGTAATTTCTGGGAATAACTTAATGATAAACTTCATAATAGCTGCATGTTCATGGTGGTTGGGGGCAAACGAATGTGCCTTAACAGAGACACATGACACGTTACCAATTGTCAATAAAGAGGCGTATTATAACACTATCTTGCGGGTTGAATCTAAAAACCCCAATAATAAATTGTAACCGTAGCAAGACTGCGTTAGTCTGCTGAATATTTAAAATCCCTCGAATTAACTGATTTCACATTAGTGGCTAAAGACTATGGCTAAAGAAAAAACTCAGCAAGTTCCGACTGTTAGTTTTGAAAACTCACTTCAAGAGCTAGAACAGATCGTCGCTCGCCTAGAATCCGGTGAACTTCCCTTAGAAGATGCCCTTAATGAGTTTGAACGTGGTGTTCAAATTGCTAAACAAGGTCAAAAAGTATTACAGCAAGCAGAGCAACGTGTACAAATTTTGCTAAGCGATGACGAAAATAAACCTCTAGCCGATTTTTCACCTGATACAGAATAAATTATGTCTGAACAACATTTAGATAGCTTTACGCAGCAACAAAAGCAAGCTTACGACAGAGTCAATCAATACCTATTAGATGCCTTAAATGCGCTGCCGTTTGCAAACCTCCCTCTAGCGCAAGCTATGCGCTATGGCACATTATTAGGTGGAAAACGCTTACGTCCATTTTTAACTTATGCCATCGGCTCGATGTTTGGTGTTAGCCAAGAAAACCTTGATGCCCCTGCTGCTGCAGTCGAATGTATTCATGCTTATTCATTAATCCATGATGATTTACCTGCAATGGATGATGATGATTTACGTCGTGGCCAACCGACTTGCCATATTAAATACGGTGAAGGCAATGCGGTGCTTGCTGGAGATGCATTGCAAACATTGGCTTTCCAATTGCTGTCATCTGCACCAATGCCAGATGTAACAGACAAAGACCGCATAGCGATGATTGCAGAGTTATCATACGCAAGTGGCTTAGCAGGTATGTGTGGCGGACAAGCACTTGATTTAGATGCAGAAGGGAAGCAAATTGACCTTGAATCTCTCGAGCGCATTCATCAACATAAAACAGGGGCATTGATTCGTGCTGCAATCCGTCTTGGTGCTTTTGCAGCAGGTGAAAAAGGTCAACAATTGTTACCTGTTTTAGATAAATATGCACAATCCATCGGTCTTGCCTTTCAAGTACAGGACGATATCCTAGATGTTATCGGTGATAGTGAAGTCACGGGTAAACGCCAAGGAACTGATGCCGAACATGAAAAAAGTACCTATCCATCGCTATTAGGGCTTGAAGCGGCGCAGAAAAAAGCACGTGAGCTATATCATGATGCAATAGATGCTTTAGAGACACTCCAGTCCCATGGATATAATATAGAAATGTTAAGCGCTTTAGCTAATTTCATTATTGAACGTAAAAGCTGACAATATGCTTTGCCTTTTGGCTACAAGAAGATCGATAATTACGGCAATTTATTACCCTAATGTATCTTCGAATCATTCCTATAACACAACAAAATAGATGGATGACTTCTTAATCACTCGAGTTATAGGCAGACGATAAACGAAGGCAACCCAACAGCACATAGAGGCTTTATGCAGCTAAATACTGAAAATAGTCATTTTGTTATGGCTAAGTAAGTTGGGTTTTTTATTAATTATAAGTGAGCAACTAATGAGTATTGATATCGCTAAATATCCAACGCTAGCCTTGGCAGAGACACCAGATGAGCTTCGTCTGTTGCCTAAAGAGAGTTTGCCCAAGCTTTGTGATGAACTCAGACAATTTTTACTGAGTAGCGTGGGTCGCTCTAGCGGTCACTTTGCTTCTGGTCTTGGCGCTGTTGAGCTCACCGTCGCACTACATTATGTCTATAAAACGCCGTTTGATAACCTTGTGTGGGATGTCGGCCACCAAGCCTACCCACATAAAATATTAACGGGGCGCCGTGACCGTATTGATACCATTCGTCAAAAAAATGGTTTACATCCCTTTCCATGGCGTGAAGAAAGTGAATATGACATTTTAAGCGTTGGCCATTCCTCAACATCCATTAGTGCCGGTTTAGGCATGGCCATTGCCGCAGAAAAAGAAAAACAAAACCGTAAAACGGTTTGTGTGATTGGTGATGGCGCCATTACCGCAGGAATGGCATTTGAGGCGATGAACCATGCTGGGGATGCTGCACCTGACATGTTGGTTATCTTAAATGATAACGAAATGTCTATTTCAGAAAATGTTGGCGCACTAAACAACCACTTAGCTCACTTGCTTTCTGGAAAGCTCTACACAACATTGCGTGAAGGTGGAAAAAAAGTTTTTTCTAACATGCCGCCTATTAAAGAGCTACTGAAAAAGACAGAAGAACACATTAAAGGCATGGTCGTACCGGGGACCATGTTTGAAGAATTAGGTTTTAACTATATTGGCCCTGTTGACGGCCATGATGTTGTTGCCTTAGTTCAAACGTTAAAAAATATGCGTGATTTAAAAGGCCCGCAATTTTTACATATCATGACCAAGAAAGGCCGGGGTTATGAGCCAGCAGAAAAAGACCCTATTAGCTGGCATGCTGTTCCTAAATTTGACCCAAGTACCTTCACTTTACCTAAAAGCAAAGAGACGGGGCCAACATTCTCTAAAATCTTTGGGGATTGGCTGTGTGAAGAGGCCAAAGACGATAGCAAGCTGATGGCTATCACCCCTGCGATGCGTGAAGGGTCTGGTATGGTTCGGTTTTCTAAAGAATTCCCAGAGCAATACTTCGATGTCGCGATCGCGGAGCAACATGCTGTCACCTTTGCGGCAGGCCTCGCCATTGGTGGCTATAAGCCTATTGTTGCTATCTATTCCACTTTCTTGCAACGCGGTTATGATCAAGTCATTCATGATGTGGCTATCCAAAAGGTACCTGTCATGTTTGCAATTGACCGGGCAGGCATTGTTGGGGCTGATGGACAAACTCACCAAGGTTCTTTTGATATTTCATTCCTGCGCTGTATACCAACCATGGTTATTATGGCTCCAAGTGATGAAAATGAGTGCCGCCAAATGCTGCATACTGGCTACCATTACCAAGATGGCCCATGTGCGGTTCGTTACCCTCGAGGTACAGGAACAGGCGCTGAATTACAGCCGTTATCGCCACTGCCTATTGGTAAAGGTATTGTTCGTCGCCAAGGCGAAAAAGTCGCTATCTTATGTTTTGGCACATTATTAAGCCACGCATTAGTTGCTGCTGAACAACTCAATGCAACTGTTGTAGATATGCGTTTTGTGAAGCCTTTAGACGAAGCTCTGGTCCTTGAAATGGCCAATACCCATGATGTACTTGTCACTCTCGAAGAAAATGCCATCATGGGTGGTGCTGGTAGCAGTGTGAATGAGTTCCTAATGCATGAGAAAAAAATCATTCCAATCTTAAACCTTGGTTTACCTGACTATTTTATTTCTCAGGGTACCCAAGAGGAACTTATTGCTGAATTGGGCTTAGATTCCACAGGTATTGTTAATTCTATTAATAACTATTTAGCCAAATAGTTTTTATCTTCAGGGCATTGCATTAACAATACAATGCCCTATTCAATCACAAAGCCAATCACTCTTATTCCTTTTCTTAATACGCTAAAAAAGTGTTTAGCTCCCTATTATTACTGACTCACTAATGTTCATTTAAAAAAATCACCTATGTCACATTTTTATTATATTTCAAGATCATTAAAATAAAATATAAAACCAAATATAATCAGTTTATCTACAAAGATATTCAGCTATTTACCTGAAATAAGAATACAAACAAAGCTTTTATCTTGAATGTAAATTTTCACAATAAAGGCATGCAAATTATTTTAAAATCTATTAATATGAACTTTGTCACTGTATGACAGCGTAATTTAGTCTCTGAATTATATTCGTCACATATTATTATGAAATATTATTTTTTATATGTAAGAAATGATAATTTATTTTTATAACGAATATATTATTTTAACAATTTTAACCAGAAATTAATAAGTAATTATTTTGTTTTCTTAATTAACAAACCAGGAAACAAATAAACGCTATTCCAACTACAATTTTCATATAGTTTATTTTTATTTAGTCGATTTTAATAAATAGATTTGGGAGCGCTTATGTGTGGACAATATATTAATGAACCCTTGTATTTATCTATTGCAAACTGGGTAATGAAACAAGGGCGCTGGACTACAGCTAGAGAGATATCTAACAACTTTGATATCCCGCATCCTAATGCAGTCAATATTGTTTCTTATATTTTATCTGATGTTGCTGAAATTCAGTGTGAAGTAAAAATGATCCCAAATAAATTATCGGGACGAGGCTGCCAATGCCAGCGGCTTATTAAAGTTAAGAAAATTGATAACCAGCTTTATGCACGTTTAAGAAGTCATCAAGCTGAAAAAGTCACTATCGATTCCCCTATAAAAGCGGCCTCTATGCCACCAAGTGAATTAAATCGAGAGCAAAAATGGCAATGGATGCTATCAAAGGCACAACGTCGTTAAACCTATTTCTTAGCTTCACACCAATAAAAAACGCAGACTTCACCCGCCTGCGTTTTTTATTTTACGGCCTTTTTGTGAATCATTGTCCCTTAGGTTTTACATCCGTTGTACCAAATAATTGGGGTCGATTAACTTCAAGCTCTGTTAGCGGCTGGGTTTCCTGTAAGTGTTGCTGATACCGGCACGCTAAGTCTTGATATTCCTTAGTATTTAACTGCTTCCAATGCAATTCTTCATCAGTTACTAAGCGTAAAAATCGGGCAGGGCTTCCGACTAACATCTGCCGGTTTTCTCCTAGAAACCCAGCTTTAACAAAGCTCATCGCAGCAACAATGCTTTGTTCGCCAATGACAGCACCGTCCATGATTACACTATTCATACCGACTAAAGCATCACGACCAATAATACATCCATGCAAAATAGCACCGTGACCTATGTGTCCGCACTCATGGACAATCGTTTCAACATCACTATAGCCATGCATAATGCAACAGTCCTGAATATTCGCACCTTTTTCTATGATCAAACGACCATAGTCCCCTCTCAAAGAGGCGTTAGGCCCAACAAACACTCCTTCACCGATAATCACATCACCAATCACTACCGCTGATGGATGTACATATGCGGTGGGATGAACAACCGGGATCACCCCTTCAAAAGCGTAAAAACTCAAAATTCACCTCACTGTTAGCTTACTAGCGCCCTTTCCAACTTGGTGAACGTTTTTCGGAAAACGCCAGCGGGCCTTCTGTTGCATCTTCTGAGTGTAAAACCGCAGGGTAGTTTTTCAGCACGCCACTACGCATAAGTTTATACCCCTCTTCAACAGTAAGTTCACCTGTAGCGCGGAAAATTTCTTTCAGTGCAGCGACAGCAAGTGGCGCACTTTGGGTGATTTGTTCTGCAAGTTCACGGGCTTTATCCATCAGGCTCTCAACAGGAACCACATCGTTAGCAATTCCCCAACGTAAAGCTTCTTGTGCATCCATTCGCCTACCAGTCATCACCATTTCATTCACGATTGGCGCAGGTAAAATTTTAGGTAAACGTAAAACACCACCGCTATCCGGAACAATCCCAAGTTGGGCTTCAGGTAATGCGAAACTGGCATTTTCAGAACAAATAATCATATCTGCCGCTAAAGCCAGTTCAAAACCACCGCCAAACGCATATCCATTCACCGCAGCAATAACAGGTTTGTTTAGATTAAAAATTTCAGTCAAACCGGCAAAGCCTCCTGGACCAAAATCAGCATCAGGTGCTTCACCTTCCGCCGCAGATTTTAAATCCCAACCCGCAGAGAAAAATCGCTCTCCTGCCCCAGTAATAATAGCGACACGCAGCGAAGGGTCATCGCGAAAATTAAGGAAAACTTCTCCCATTTTGAAACTAGTTTTTGCATCTATTGCATTTGCTTTAGGTCTATCGAGTATGATTTCTAAAATAGCGCCATTTCGAGTGATTTTTAATGATTCGCTCATAATATGATCCTTTCTTCGTCGTGCAGTGACGCTTCAGGTTGCACGTGTGCAGCCCGAAAATGTATGCAAAATTAATCAAATCTTTCGATTATTGCAGATATTTTTTCAATACTTTTCCAGAACAGTTACGCGGTAAATCTTTACGTACCTCAACACACGTTGGCACCTTAAATTTCGCCATTTGTTTTTCACAAAAAGCAAAAAATTCTTCCTGAGTTAAGGTTTCACCCTCTTCAAGCACAATAAAGGCTTTAATCGCTTCATCTCGAATATCATCCGCAACACCGATCACCGCCACATCCACAATGGCAGGGTGTGAGGCGATAATATTTTCGATTTCACTACAAGAGACATTTTCTCCACCGCGCTTGATCATATTGCTACTTCTATCGACAAAATAGAAAAAGCCATCTTTGTCTTGGTAAGCAAAGTCACCCGTATGCATCCATCCCGCTTCGTCAAAGGTTTTTGCTGTCGCTTCAGGGTTATTGTAATACTCTTTAAAAAGGGTTTTACCACGTTCACCTTTTACACAAAGCTCACCAATAACTCCCGTTTTTACGGGTTGGTTATTTCTATCCCGAATTTGCGCTTGATAACAAAAACCAGGGCGACCAATGGATGGCCAACGACGCATGTCACCAGGCCTATCACCAATCAAACCAACAATCGTCTCCGTCATTCCATACGAAGTTAAAAACCGCTTCACCCCAAAACGGGCCATAAACTGGTCGCGTTCTTCTTCACTTAAATTGAGGTAAAACATGGCTTCTCGTAAACAATGATCTTTTTCGTTATCCGCCAGCGGCTGGCTTAATAATGTGCGGATCATCATTGGGATAAGTTCGACGACAGTCGCTTTGTATTTCACCACTTGTTGCCAAAAACGGCGTGCGCTGTATTTCTCTAATAAAACAAACGTTGCACCGACAGAAAATGCAGCCATAGAAGCCGTACATTGGCAATCAATATGAAAAGCAGGCATGACCGTTAAATAGATATCATCGGAGCGTAAGCTGTTTTGCCAAGAAGAGTAATAACCTGCAAAGCGGAGGTTATAGTGAGTAATAATCACCCCTTTAGGTTTCGAGGTGGTACCAGAAGTAAATAAAATTTCGGCCGTATCCTCGACATGCAATTCAACCACCTGGGTCAACTGCGTATGTTGTTGTGACTGCTCAAGCCAAAAGTCAGAAATATGCTCTACGGGTTCAATTTGCGTTTCTGTAATCAAAAAAATATGTTCTAAGCTGGTCGCTTCATCAGCGAATACTTGTTGATAAATATCTAAGAAAGAGGAGCAAGTTACCACCATTTTGGGTTGGCAATTCTGCATGATCCAAGCACTTTCACTGTATTTATAACGTGCATTAATTGGGACCATAATCGCCCCAATTTTAGCCAAGCCAAACCAGCAAAAGAAAAATTCAGGGCAATTATCTAAATGTAAAGCCACTTTATCGCCTTTTTGAATGCCATAAGCTAAAAAGAGATTGGCGGTGCGATTAATTTGCTGGTTCATTTCTAAATAGCTGAACTTGCTAACCTTTCCATCGCAGGATTCAAAGATAAGCGCCTGACTGTTACCGTGGGTGACCGCTAAGTCATCCCACATTTGACGCAAATTTTGTTTACCGATTACATCCATTAATTGTTACCCATCATTTCCCTGATGAATACTCAGTTCAATAGTCATCATTGCCCTGAGCACCCATTCAATTAATCAACTATTTTGGCTAGCCCTTTATCGACTAACCCCCGAATATCAGTTTCGCTGTATCCAATATTTTTTAAGATATCTGTCGTGTCCATACCGTGTGATGGCATGCCTCGCCAAATTTGTCCGGGATTATTTTTGAATTTAGGCATGACATTAGGACCGCGGCAGGTTTTTCCTTCCATTGTTTGCCAACTGGTAATAGATTCGCGCGCAATGTATTGAGGATTGGTTTCTAGCTCAGGAATCGTCAGGACTTTGGCACTCGCAATATTCAATTCCGCGAGTCTTGCTAACACCTCATCAATCGAACGAGAGCCAAGCCATTCATCGAGTTTTTCTTCCACTAAAGGCCCATAAGGGCATTCCACACGGTGAATTAGCTGTGTGCCTTCCGGTATTTCTGGTGTGCCTAACAGATGCGCCAACCCAATATCTTTAAAAATTTCCTGAATTTGCGTGATGCCGACAATTTCCATCACGATATAACCATCTTTACAGCTATAAAGACCACAACCTGCGTAATAGGGGTCTTTCCCTTTTGTCATGCGTGGGCAGATTTCTCCGCCATTAAAGTAGTCCATCATGAAGTATTGCCCCATGCGCAACATCACTTCATACATAGCAACGTCAATACTTTCACCTTTTCCGGTTTCACGCGCTTTATACAATGCCGCGAGAGCCGCTGTTGTGGCGGTCATGCCAGAAAAATAATCTGCGGTATACGGGAAAGCAGGCATTGGCTGGTCTTTATCACCGTTTTGGATCAGATAGCCGCTGAAAGCTTGAGCGATGGTGTTATAAGCTGCGAGGTTGGTATATTGTGGGTCACCGTACTGCCCAAAACCGGATAAATGTGCAATAACTAGTTTAGGGTTATGTTCCCAAAGTACTTCATCCGTGATACCACGGCGAGCAAATGCGGGGCCTTTACTCGCTTCAATGAATATATCCGTGGTTTCCATCAGTTTTAAAAATGCGTCACGCCCTTCATCCTTGAAAATATTCAATGATAACGCACGTAAATTACGTCGTGACAGCTGTGGGTAATTGGGTTGAACGCGAATAGTGTCTGCCCAAGCGACATTTTCTATCCAGATCACTTCAGCGCCCCATTCTGCAAACATTTGCCCTGCAAATGGGCCAGCAATTTCAATTCCTGAAAATACCACTCTAACCCCAGCTAGAGGGCCAAATTCTGGCATAGGTAGATGCTCTGCCATGTTGTTATCTCCTGTGAAGCAGGGTTGGCCTTCTCATGAAAGCCATCCCATTACGTTCAGTTATTAGCGGTATTGTTTTAGTACGCTACGGCCTAATGTCAGTATTTGCATTTCATCTGAACCGCCTGATACGCGATCCACACGCAGATCACGCCAGAAACGGGCGATCCGGTGCTCACCTGCAATTCCTACACCACCGAGTACTTGCATCGCAGAGTCCACGACTTCAAATGCCGCATTTGCACAGAAGTATTTACACATTGCTGCATCTCCAGAGGTGATCAATCCGTTGTCACTCTTCCATGCAGTTTCATATAACATGTTGCGCATTGAATTGAGCTTGATCGCCATATGTGCAAATTTTTCTTGAATTAACTGAAAACGGCCAATGGCTTCACCAAATTGAACACGCTGGTTAGCATAACGAGCCGCATCTTCGAACGCGCACATCGCAGTACCATAGTTAGTTAAAGCCACTAAGAAACGTTCATGATCGAACTCTTCTTTTACACGGTTAAAACCATTACCTTCTCGACCAAACATGTCCTTTTCATCGAGTTCGACATTATCAAAAGTGATTTCACAACAGCTATCCATACGTAAACCCAATTTTTCAAGTTTGTTCACCTTGATTCCTGGTTTGCTCATATCTAAGAACCATTCGGTGAAAACAGGTTTATCTGGTGAATCCGCATCACGGCTCATCACCACAATGTATGGGGTGTAAGCACTACTGGTGATAAAACATTTGCTACCGTTCAAATACACTTTGCCATTACGGCGTTGGTAAGTGGTTTGTAGGCTACCTACGTCAGAGCCCGCCCCTGGTTCAGTGATCGCCGAGTTCCACATTTGTTTACCCGTACCGCGGAACGCCATGATTTTATCAATCTGCTCTTGGGTTCCTTCTCTTAGCACTGTATTAAAACCGCCCGGTAGTTGGTACAGCACATAAGTTGGTGCACCAAGGCGACCCAGCTCCATCCATACCGCGGCAACGGTGATAAACCCTGCATCTAAGCCACCATGTTCTTCTGGGATCAGCAGGTTATCGATTTCCATATCCGCTAAGGCTTTTACAAAGCGTTCAGGATACTTACTGTCGCGGTCACATTCAGCGAAATAGCTTTCCCAGTTTTCACTGGCCATCAGTTCACGGATCCCTGCGACAAACAGCTCCTGCTCATCATTCAATCTAAAATCCATATCAATAACCTCTTAAATGTTGTTTCTGAGTAAATTAGTCATTTTTCCAATGCACTTTGGCATCTTTAATAAAGGAGAGCGTTACCATGATGTTGACGAAAAAAAGTGGGCATCCTCCGGCAATTATCGCTGTTTGAATAGGTTTTAATCCGCCTAGCGCCAGCAAAACAATGCCGATAACACCGACTAAGACAGACCAACCGATGCGCACTAACAATGGCGGCTCATCACCATCTTTCACTGCGCGACAAGTCGACATAGCGAGGGTGTAGGAACAGGCATTAATTAGTGTCACAGTGGCGATAAAGCAGAGGATGAAGAAGCCCCAAATTGTTACAGTGCTCAAAGGTAAGGCAGCCCATGTTTCAATGATGGCGCGCGCAACGCCGAACTCTTCAATTAGTTTGGGAACATTAATAATATTTTGGTCAACAAGTTGGAGTGTATTACTCCCTAAAATAGTCCAAATTAACGTTGTTCCCGCCGTCAAGCCTGCCACCATCCCGATACACAACTCACGGACGGTACGGCCTTTAGAAATACGTGCGAGGAAGATACACATTTGAATGGCATAGATAACCCACCATGCCCAGTAAAACACTGTCCAGCCTTGTGGGAAGCCACTTTTACCTACCGCATCGGTATAAAACAGCATGCGAGGCATATACATCATTAGGACACCGATAGAATCGGTGAAATAGTTCACAATGAAGCTAGCGCCACCAACAATGAATACCCATCCCAACATTAAGAAACTCAGGTAGCTACGGACGTCACTCGCAATTTTCACCCCTTTTTGCAGGCCGAAAGCCACACAAATTGCATTTAGGATGATCCAACAGAAGATAATGATGGCATCAAGTTGTAAGGTATGAGGAATACCAAATAAATATTGAATACATTCAGTGACTAACGGTGTTGCTAACCCTAGGCTAGTTCCCATTGCTAATATCAAAGCTACGAGATAGAAGTTATCAACAAGCGTACCAAACCACCCGTTTACTCGTTTTTCCCCTACCAGAGGAACTAGCGTACTACTTGGACGAATAACATCCATTTTGCGAACAAAGAAGAAATAACCGAATGCGACAGATAAGAAGCTATAGGTCGCCCATGGGAGAGGTCCCCAGTGGAACAGGCTGTATGCGAGCCCAATATTTTTAGCCTCATTTGAGTAAGGTTCAAAGCCAAAAGGCGGTGCAGAAACGTAATAATAGATTTCAATCGACCCCCAAAACAGCACGGCGGCTGAAGTACAAGATGCGAACATCATAAAAATCCAGCTTGCTCGGCTAAATTCAGGCTTCTCTTCCCCTAGACGTTTTTTAGCGTATGGTCCTAAAATCAACCAAAACCAGCCACCAAACATGACGACCATATACCACTCAAATGCCCAGCCCCACACATTGGTGACATAGCTGAAAACTTGGTTGATAACTTCATTTGAAGCATCAAGGTCACGGACAGTTAACCAACACAATAGTCCAACAATGATCAACGGCGGAAAAAAAACCTTAGGTTCTATTCCACCTTTTTTATTTTCTTTGCTCATAGTTCGATCCCAATTTATTATTTAATACATAAGTTTTAAAATAGATATTATTCTCAATACCTAAATAACCTCATACTTACATTTATTTAAAACTTATATTTATTATTAAATCCCAACAAACCTAATTAAGTATTAATTCAAATCCTATCCAAATCATGTCTAGTCCCCATTAACAATTCTGTTATTAAGGTCACAATATTATTCGTGATAAATAATTGTTATTGTTTTTTCCATTTAAAATAACTTTAAATATCAATAAATACATAGAGATAAAATATTGTGTAACGTTAATGTTATTAAATACCTTCAGTATTGGTGATTCAGGTAGCAATATTGAACATTTCATTGATAACTAGGTGATTTTTATAATATTGGTGAGTAGTGTATCAGTATGAGCATTTAAACCCTCTTTAATTTAACGTTTTCAATATTGGTGACTTAGGTTTTATTTTTAAATATCCAGTTCATGATAATTATATAATCCGAAACCGAAACGGATCATATTTATTAATATTATTTTAGGAGATGTAATGAATATTATTACATGCTATAAATCTGTTCCTGATGAACAAGATATTATTGTAAATAGCTCAGATGGTTCTTTAGATTTTTCACGTGCCGATACCAAAATCAGTCAATATGATTTAAATGCAATTGAAACTGCCAACCAAATAAAAGCGCAGCAAGCAGACAGCAAAGTGATTGCATTAAGCATTGGTGGTAAAGCACTAACTAATATGAAAGCACGTAAAGATGTGCTATCACGTGGCCCAGATGAGCTGGTTGTTGTTATTGATGACCAACTTGAGCATGCTCTGCCCCATCAAACTGCGATTACCCTTGGTGCCGCGGCACAAAAAGTGGGCTTTGATTTGATTATTTGCGGTGATGGTTCCGCAGATCTCAATGCACAACAAGTGAGTATTTTATTGGGTGAAACCCTGCAAGTTCCTGCCATCAATGGTGTGAAGAAAATTGTTTCTATCACAGCCGATACAGTGATTGTAGAGCGTGAACTGGAAGACGAAATTGAAACGTTATCCCTTCCATTACCAGCCATTATCGCTGTTACCTCCGACATTAACGTTCCCGTTATTCCATCCATGAAAGCCATTTTAGGTGCTGCTAAAAAACCCGTCCAAGCTTGGACGATGGCAGATATTGGCTTAGATAACGTTGCCGCATTATCGTCTCAATCTATCGCCGCACCGAAACAAAAAGTTCGCCAGCGGATCATTATTGAAGGTGATGGAGATGACCAAATTGCGCAATTTGCAGAACATTTAAGAAAAATCATTTAATCGGAGGAGTTATGAGCAAATTATCAACCGTTTGGGTATTTAGTGACATGACTTCCCGCTTACCTGAACTTATCAGCGGTGCTCTCACCCTGGGTGAGCAAGTCAATGTTTTCGCCCTAGATGAAGCGCAAAGCTCACAAGCTTTCCAACTTGGTGCGACCCAAGTTTTTCAATTAGCAGGTAAGCCCGACGACCGTATTATTGAAGATTATGCAGACACTATCGTTTCAACCATCAAACAGCATGGTGATAAAGGCTTATTACTGTTACCGAATACCCGTAGAGGTAAATTACTCGCAGCACGTTTAGGGGCTAGACTACAAGCAGTCGTCTCTAACGATGCAACAGCAGTTACAATCGAGTCTGGAAAACCTGCTATTAAGCATATGGTTTACGGTGGCCTTGCCTTCGGTCAAGAGACTCTAGATAGCGCATTTTCAATTGCAACACTTACCTCTGGTACATTTGAAGCAGCCCCAAGTGATACATCACGTAGCGGCACGGCTCAAGCTACACAATGGGTCGAACCAAAACAATCTATTGTACGTACCTCGATTCAGAAAAAAGCAGGTAGCTCAGTTGAATTAGATAAAGCACGCTTAGTTGTCAGTGTCGGGCGAGGTATTGGTAGCCAAGAAAACATTGCTATTGCCAAAACGCTTGCCGACACAATAGGTGCTGAAATCGCTTGTTCCCGCCCAGTCGCAGAAAATGAAAAATGGATGGAACATGAGCGCTACGTTGGTATTTCCAACTTAATGCTCAAACCAGAGCTTTACCTTGCTGTCGGCATTTCAGGGCAGATTCAACATATGGTCGGTGCGAATGGCGCACAAACTATCGTCGCTATCAACAAAGATAAAAATGCCCCTATTTTCCAATTTGCTGACTACGGGATAGTAGGCGATCTGTTCAAAATCTTACCTGCTTTAACGCAACAACTGGCGAAATAAACTCAATAACAGTGAGGCATTTTCCTCACTGTTTTAGTGACCTTTGGAGAAACTATGTCCGATGATATTTTTGATGCAATCATTGTAGGTGCAGGCCTAGCCGGCTCTGTGGCTGCATTGGTGCTTGCCCGTGAAGGTGCGCAAGTTCTCCTAATCGAAAGAGGAAACTACGCGGGCGGTAAAAACGTAACAGGTGGGCGAATGTATGCCCATAGCTTAGAACGAATTATTCCTGGCTTTACCCAAGAAGCGCCTATTGAGCGCATGATCACACGCGAAAAATTGTCATTTATGACCGAAACCGGTGCTGTCACTGTTGATTTCCAAAATGGTGCAGCACAAAGCCCAGATGAAACCTCTTGGTCTGTACTTAGGGGAAAACTGGACCCATGGTTGGTTGAACAAGCCGAAAATGCAGGCGCACAGTGTATTACAGGGATTCGAGTTGATAAGTTAGTTGAACGCGATGGCAAGGTCGTCGGTGTGGAAGCTGATGGTGATGTACTTGAAGCTAAAGTGGTCATTTTAGCAGATGGTGTCAATTCACTACTGGCAGAACAACTTGGTATGACAAAACGCGTCAATGCAGAACATGTTGCCGTAGGGGTTAAAGAATTAATTGAACTACCAAAAGATGTGTTGTGCAACCGCTTTAATTTAAATGAGAACGAGGGCGTTGCTTGGCTATTTGCAGGCTCACCGACCGATGGCTTGATGGGCGGAGGCTTCCTTTATACCAATGAAGATACTATTTCTTTAGGTTTAGTCTGCGGCTTACACCACATCAAAGACGCTAAGAAATCTATTCCACAAATGCTTGAAGACTTTAAACAGCACCCCGCCGTTGCACCGTTGATTGAAGGCGGAAAAATGGTCGAATATGCCGCGCACGTTGTTCCTGAAGCCGGTTTAAAAATGCAGTCAGAATTAGTACGTGATGGCGTATTAATTGCTGGTGATGCGGCAGGTATGTGTATGAATTTAGGTTTTACTATTCGTGGTATGGACTTAGCTGTTGCCTCCGGTGAAGCGGCAGCAAAAGCCGTACTTAGCGCAATGAAAACCGACGATTTCAGCAAACAAAATTTAAATCAATACCTCACACTACTCAATGAAGGCCCACTACGGGACATGAAAATGTACCAAAAAATGCCTGAGTTTTTGGATAACCCTCGTATGTTTTCTGCTTACCCAGAAATGGCGGTTGGTATTGCCAAAAAACTCTTCACTATTTCAGATGAAGCGCCTGTGCCTTTACGTAAGACCATGTTACAACACGCGAAGAAAGTGGGCTTTATGAATTTGCTCAAAGATGGAATTAAAGGAGTCAGAGCAATATGAGTAATCCAGTCAACGTTGATGTCAAACTCGGCATTAATAAATTTAATGTCGATGAAGAAAACCCGCATATTGTGATAAAAGAGCATCCAGATATGAATGTACTCGAAACATTAACTAAAGCTTGCCCAGCGGGATTATATAAAAAACAAGAGGACGGCTCAGTACGTTTCGATTATGCCGGTTGTCTTGAATGTGGAACCTGCCGCATTCTTGGCTTAGATAGTGCATTAGAAAAATGGGAATACCCACGCGGCACTTTCGGTATTGAATTTCGTTACGGCTGATTTATTTAGCATAACTCTCGGAGCTAATAACTTCGAGAGTTTTCAAGCGCTTATTTACGCTGACACTGGGATGCATAATGAAACCAAAAAGTTTTGATGATATCCAATTTTCCTCCGTTCATCGGCGGATTATGCTTTGGGGCAGTGGAGGGCCTTTTCTGGATGGTTATGTATTAGTCCTGATCGGCGTTGCCTTAGAACAACTCACACCCGTATTAAGCTTAAGTAGTGAATGGATTGGCTTATTAGGCGCTGCAACATTAGCGGGTCTATTCATCGGTACCTCTCTATTCGGCTATATTTGCGACCAAGTCGGTCGTCGTAAAATGTTTTTAATTGATATTGTTGCCATTGGTGCTATTTCAGTGGCGACCATGTTTGTCTCAACACCGATGGAGCTGCTTATCATGCGGTTCTTAATCGGGATAGTAATAGGTGCAGACTACCCAATTGCAACGTCAATGATCACTGAATTTTCCAATACTAAACAGCGCGCATTTGCTGTCGGGTTTATTGCGGCAATGTGGTATGTGGGTGCAACCTGTGCCAATCTCGTCGGTTATATGTTGTATGACGTAGAAGATGGCTGGCGCTGGATGCTTGGTAGTGCAGTGATTCCTTGTATTATCATTTTGATTGGTCGTTTTGATTTACCTGAATCACCTCTTTGGCTGATCCGCAAAGGGCGCATTAAAGAATGCGAAAAAATGATGGAAAAGCTGTTTGGTCAGCCCGTGGTATTTGAAGCCGAAGAACAACAAAAAACGCATTTTATCCAATTATTTACTAAGCGCCATTTTTCTTTTGTTCTATTCACTGCCATTATTTGGACCTGCCAAGTGATCCCGATGTTTGCAATTTACACCTTTGGCCCACAAATTGTTGGTCAGCTCGGATGGGATCAAGGGAAAAATGCCGCACTAGGTAACGTGGTTATCAGCTTATTCTTTATGTTAGGCTGCTTACCTGCGATGTATTGGCTAAATAAAATGGGCCGGCGACCACTATTGATTGGTAGCTTTGCGATTATGACCCTTGCTCTTGCCATACTTGGGTTATTCTCAAACCTCGGTATTTGCCTTGTGATTATTATGTTTGGCATTTACGCTTTCTTCTCCGGCGGGCCGGGTATTTTACAATGGCTCTACCCGAATGAACTGTTCCCAACAGATATTCGAGCCTCTGCCGTTGGGGTAATAATGTCCATCAGCCGTATTGGAACCATTTTTTCAACGTGGGCTTTACCGCTGTTTATCACTAAATATGGGGTCAGTTCGGTGGTGTTAATGGGGGCAGGTGTTTCTTTGCTCGGGCTAATTGTTTCGATTCTATTTGCACCAGAAACAAAAGGGTTAACCTTAGCACAAACCTCAGTGATGGGTATTCGGCGCAACAAGAAGTAAAAGAAGTTACTACGATAAGCAATCACATCAAATATACACGTATTTATACGCTTAATAGTTTGGGTTGTGGCTAGGCGGCAAGCGAATAAGACCCTAGGAGCATACACAAGTATGTGACTAGGGCGAATAAGCGAAGCCAACACCCCTACAATTTGAAATATGACGCGTATTTAGTTTGAAATACGATAAATACCAATACGCTAAATAGTTTGGGTTGAGGCTAGGCGGCAATCGAGGTTATCCCGATGAGCATACACAAGTATGTGATTCGGGTAACCGAACGCAGCCAACAACGCCACAGCGCAAAATATGACGCGTATTTATACGCTAAATAGTTCGGATTGTAGGTAGGCGGCAAGTGAATAAGACCCTAGGAGCATACAAAAGTATGTGACTAGGGCGAATGAGCGAAGCCAACACCCCTACAATTTGAAATATGACGCGTATTTAGTTGGTGGAGAATGGCATGAGATTATACCAAACCAACAACCAGATAGTGAAATACGAAAAAATGGCGGCAATAATATCATCAATCATAATACCAAAACCGCCGCTAACTTTTCGGTCAAAAAACCGTATTGGCCATGGCTTCCACATGTCGTAAATGCGGAAAATAAAGAAGGCGGTGATAACCCACTCATAATCCACAACTGGGATCGCCATTAGCGTAATCCACATCCCAATAAATTCATCCCAAACAATACTGCCATGGTCATGAATTTTCATATCGTCGGAAGTGCGCTGGCAAATTAGGCAACCAATCCAAAAACCCACGATAATGAGTACCCACACACTCCAAATTGGCATGTTTGCCATTAATAACCAGAAAGGTATCGCAGCAAGAGAGCCCATTGTGCCAGGCACAATAGGCGAAAGACCACTCCCAAATCCTGTGGCCAATAAGTGCCAAGGGTTACGCATATTCAGCCGTTTTTTTGCTTCTGCTTTTTCTTGGCGACTTGCCATTCTATGCACCTTCCGAAACAAAATGATCGAAACCTTTTAGGTTTACATCAACTTCTTGGTTATTGCAAAAGTAGCTAATCCCTTCAGACTGCGGCTTAATTTGCCCGATACACGTAAAGCCTGATCCCGTATGCGCTAATGCCATCTCTAACGCCCCACGATTAATTTCAGGAACGGTAAAGCAAAGTTCGTAATCTTCACCACCACTCAAAGACCATAAACGCCCTTGCTCAATACTACAACTTTGTTTCAACGCTTCTGATTGAGGCAATGCATCTAAATTAATCCGAGCGCCACAACCACTCGCTTTCAAGATATGGTTAAGATCGGAAACTAAACCATCCGAAATATCAATTGCAGAAGAAGCTAGGTTTCTCAACGCTTGGCCTTGTAAAATCCGTGGCTGCGGACGTAAATGGCGCGTAATTAGCCATTCTTGATATTCTACATTTTCAACATTCAGTTTGTCTTGCAAAATAGCTAAGCCTGCCGCGCTATCACCGAGAGTGCCAGTGACATAAATCCAATCGCCATTACGCGCTCCTGCGCGAGACATCGCCTTACCATTTGGTACTAAACCATGAACCGTATACGTTAAACTCATTGGCCCACGAGTTGTATCACCACCAATCAATTGCATTCCATAATAATTAAGCTGTTCAAACAAGCTATCACTGAAAGATTGCAACCAATCGCAATCAACACAAGGCAATGTAATAGCTAAGGAAACCCATGCAGGGTCTGCGCCCATCGCTGCAAGGTCACTTAAATTAGATGCTAATGATTTATAAGCAAGGTCAGCCGGTGAAATGGTAGGTAAGAAATGAATACCAGAAACGAGAGTGTCAGTACTTACTGCAAGCTGCTGTTTTTCTGGAATGGTCATCAACGCACAATCATCGCCAATACCGATATTAACATCACGTCGGTTAGTGGTTTGACGGTTAAAATAACGCGCGATGAGGTCAAATTCGCCATATGACATGGTAGATTTTCCGTTTTCGCTATATCTATTTTCGTTTGAGACGAAGCAAATAATTTACATCCTAATAATTCAATAATAGGTAAATAGCGCACAATTGCTAACCTAAACGGCGTATCTAATTGGCTACAATTATTCTTCGCTCACCTGTCATTGAAATATCGCGAGCATATAAACACAAAGGTAGACTGGAACCCAGCCTACCTATTTATTACCGTAGTGCTACAGGAGGGAACCCTGATATTATTATTTTTTACGACGAACCACAGGTGCCGCTTTGTCTAATACACCGTTAACGAATTTATGGCTATCTTCTGCGCCAAAAACTTTCGCTAATTCAATACCTTCGTTGATTGCGACTTTATAAGGTACGTCTTCACGGAAACTTAATTCAAACATAGAGACACGTAAAATCGCTTTTTCTACCTGCCCTAACTCTTCGAGCTGACGAGATAAATAAGGCGCCATCAGTTGATCAAGTTTTGTCGCGTTGGTCGCAACACCTGATAACAGTTCACGAAAATAGTTTACGTCAACGTCTGACATGTCCTGTTCAGCAATAAACTCATATTCCACTTCAGCAATTGGATTGCCAGATAATTGCCATGAATAAATGGCCTGTACAGCACACTCACGAGCGCGGCGACGAGCAGCAGGTTTCACAAGATTCCCCTTAAATTTAAAAACTGTACACAAAAAACACTTGTTACATTGCGTTATCTACACCATTGTGGCGAAAAAACGGCAACATAGAGCTAATTGTGTATTATTTGCCTTTGATGGCCTTAATTACATTAATCATTTCAAGTGCTGTCAGTGCAGCTTCAGCACCTTTATTACCAGCTTTTGTACCCGCACGTTCAATGGCTTGTTCGATATTTTCAGTGGTTAACACACCAAAAGTCACTGGCACTTCACTGTTCATCGCGACATGAGATAGGCCGGAGCTACATTCACCTGCAACATATTCAAAGTGAGCTGTACCACCACGAATAACGGTACCTAATGCAATTACTGCATCATATTTATTAGTTTCAACTAATGCTTTTGTGGTCAACGGTAGCTCATAAGCGCCTGGAACCCACACAATTGTGATGTTGTCATTTGAAACCTGACCAATGCGCTCTAACGCATCAACAGCACCTTCCAGCAGACTATCATTAATAAAGTTGTTAAAACGAGCGATAGCGATAGCAACACGCGCTTGTGGAGCAGCAACAACACCTTTAATTACGTTCATAGCCTTCCTCTAATATTAATTATAACCCGCGGGGCGCGGATTTTATCACATTCTTTCGTGTATCGTACGTATGATTTTCAAAAAAACCACTTACCATACGGGACGAAGCCTGACGCGTAGGTCTGGCCCGACTTGCTTCACTTCTGTAAATTCAAATTTTGGCGCATCAATAAGGGCATTAAGCGGTGGGAAGTCCACCAGGCCTCGAGCGCTATTTCCTAATAATTTAGGCGCAATATAGACAATCAGCTCATCCACTAAACCTAACTTAAGCAATGAGCCTGCAAGTTTTGCCCCTGCCTCAACCCAAATGCTATTCACATTACGTTTAGCCAATTGCATCATCAAAATAACGAGATCGGTGCCGTTTTCATCAGCAGGAACAGCGAGTTGCTCAACTTGCCCTTGCCATACTGCATTTTCATCTGGGTTTGAACGCACTAACCAGCATTCACCATCTAATTGAGTGACTTTATGACCAGAAGTCACACGATTGTGGTTATCCAACACAATACGAATGGGCTGGCGCACTTGGTTTTCTGGATAAACTTGTTGGATGTCTGATGGGAGCTCGTTCCAACGTACCGTTAAAGAAGGGTCATCAGCAACAACCGTGCTGCTCGTACTTAAGATAGCGCTAGCCTCGGCTCGAAGAGCTTGTACATCTTCGCGAGCTGCCGAGCTGGTAATCCATTTACTTTCCCCTGATTCAAGGGCGGTTTTGCCATCGAGTGAAGCGGCAAGTTTCAACTGGATATAAGGAAACCCGGTACGCATACGTTTTAAAAAGCCGCGGTTTGCCGCTTCAGCATCGTTTAATAAAACATTACTGCGCGTTTCAATCCCTGCTTGCGACAACATATACAGGCCACGGCCCGCAACTTGAGGGTTTGGGTCTTGCATGGCAGCAACAACGCGGCTTACACCCGCTTTGATCAGCGCCTCTGCACAAGGTGGGGTACGACCGTGATGACTGCAAGGCTCAAGGGTGACATAAGCCGTTGCCCCTTGCGCTTTATCTCCTGCCATCCTTAGTGCATGGACTTCTGCGTGGGGTTCCCCCGCTTTTTGATGATACCCTTCACCGACAATAGTACCATCACGCACAATCACACACCCGACATTTGGATTAGGTGATGTGGTAAAACGCCCTTTTCGTGCCAACTCAAAAGCACGAGCCATATACATGTTGTCTTGTTCAATCATTGGCGTTAATCCTGTAATTTAGCGATTTCTTCGCCAAATTCACGCACATCTTCAAAGCTGCGGTAAACAGAAGCAAAACGGATATAGGCAACTTTATCGAGCTTTTTCAGCTCATCCATAACCAAACTGCCAATTAATTTCGACGGGACTTCACGTTCCCCGGTAGCCCTAAGCTGGGATTTAATAGAAATAATAGCTTGTTCAATATCATCAGAACTTACAGGCCGTTTTTCTAATGCCTTTTGCATACCACGATTAAGCTTTTCTTCATCAAAAGGCTCACGAATATCGTCGCTTTTAATGACTCTAGGCATGACAAGTTCAGCCACTTCAAAGGTTGTGAAGCGTTCATGGCACAGTAAGCATTGGCGGCGTCTACGGACTTGGGACCCTTCACCGACCAGACGCGAGTCAATAACTTTCGTATCTACAGCTGAGCAGAATGGGCAGTGCATAGCGTTTCCTGAATCTATTTAGGGGGAGATAGTTTACCCTACTATGCGAGAAAAAACACCCTAGAAGATGCCTCCTAGGGTGTTCTCGTTGCTCTTCATATTTCGCGTTGTGAGAGTATTAGCTGCACTCCGATACCCTAGTCACATAGTTTACTATGGTTCCTAGGGATGTCGTTCACTTGCTGCTTACTCACACACGAACTATTTTAAGAACTAAGGCAGTAATGACTCTTGGTCTGCGCCTTCTTTTTCGACTTTCGCTTGCATCAAGTGTTCACGCTTCATACCCATCTTCAGTGCTAATGCAGAAGCCACGTAAATAGATGAGATAGTACCGATAGTTACACCGATTAACATAACCAATGAGAAGCCTTCCAACATTGCGCCACCGAACAGGTATAGCATCAGAACCACTAATAATGTGGTTGCTGATGTCATAATGGTACGGCTCAATGTTTGCGTCAAAGAGACGTTCATGATTTCGTACGGTGTCCCACGACGAATTTTACGGAAGTTTTCACGGATACGGTCTGATACAACGATACTGTCGTTCAGCGAGTAACCGATAACCGACATCAATGACGCCACGATAGTCATATCTATCTCAATATGGAACAAAGACAGAATCCCTAAAGTGATCACCACGTCATGCGCAAGAGATAGCACGGCACCCGCAGCCAAGCGCCATTCAAAACGGAACCCAACATAGATTAGGATACAAATCAACGCAGTTAACAGAGCCAAAGCCCCTGTTTGCGCCAATTCAGCCCCAACACTTGGCCCCACGAATTCAATGCGTTTTACGGTTGCTTTATCATCCACACTTTGGTTGATAATCGTGATAATTTCTTTGCCGACTTCTTGACCCGCGGTGCCTTCAATAGGCGGGATACGGATCATGATGTCGCGGCTGCTACCAAAGTTTTGGATTAGTGGATCTTTATGGTTCGAGTTAGACAAGCTATCACGAATTTTATCCAAATCAGCTGGCTGACTTAAGTTGATTTCAATTACCGTACCACCTGTGAAATCTAAGCCCCAGTTAAAACCCTTGACGCCGATAATCACAAAAGAAGCAATCAGTAATACGATAGAAATGCTAAAGGCAACGTTGTCCCAGCGCATAAAGTCATAAACTTTACGACCATAGTTCAATTGTTCAACAGTATAATCCTGTGCCACAACGTGCTCCTTAAATTGACAGCTTGTTAATACGTTTACCGCCGTAAAGCAGGTTCACGATAGCACGTGTACCGACGATAGCTGTAAACATAGAGGTTGCGACACCAATCGCTGTCGTAATCGCAAAGCCTTTAATAGACCCAGTACCCACTGCATATAGAATAATCGCAGTGATAAGTGTCGTTAAGTTTGCGTCTGTAATACTTGAGAAGGCGCCTTTATACCCTTCATGAATCGCTTGCTGAACAGATCGACCGTTCTTGAGCTCTTCTTTAATCCGTTCGTTAATAAGAACGTTAGCATCGACTGCAACTGCAAGGGTTAATACAATACCCGCAATACCTGGCATGGTCAGCGTTGCCCCCGGTAATAAGGACATAACACCAACAATTAACACCAAGTTTGCTAACAGCGCACTACTCGCAATCAGACCAAATTTACGATAATAAATAATCATAAACAGGATAGAAGCTAACAGACCTGCGATACACGCTTTTAGCCCTTGCTCGATATTTTGCATACCCAGTGTTGGACCAATGGTACGTTCTTCAACAATTTGGATTGGCGCAATCAACGCACCAGCACGTAACAGTAATGAAAGCTGGCGAGCTTCAGTACCGTTAGTAATACCCGTAATACGGAATTTGCTACCAAAACGCGCAGAAATACGTGCCGCATTGATGACCTTTTCATCTTTCACCAAAATTGAACGGCCAGTTGCATCTTTTTTACCACTGTCTTTGTATTCAACAAACAGCGTTGCCATCAGCTTGTCTTGGTTATCACGTGTAAAGTCAGACATGATAGAACCACCAGCACTATCAAGACTGATACTCACTTGTGGTTGGCCATTTTCATCCGCTTCAGAGGTTGAATCCGTAATATGGTCACCCGTTAAGATCACACGCTTATATAAAACGTAAGGCATGCCTTCACGGTCATATTTAACTTCTGAATCACCTGGTACACGGCCACTTTCTGCTGCGGAAGAATCGACTGAAGTATTCACCAAACGGAATTCTAATGTCGCAGTCGCACCTAAAATTTCTTTTGCGCGAGCAGTATCTTGGATACCGGGTAATTCAACCACAATTCGGTCAGCACCTTGGCGTTGAACGAGTGGCTCCGCAACACCTAATTGGTTTACACGGTTGCGAATAATAGTAATGTTCTGAGAAACTGCATAGTTACGTGCTTCACGTAAACGCTCGTCGGTCATAACAGCAATCATGGTGTTATCGCTGCCATCACTAAAGACTAAGTCTGGGTATTTACGAGACAATGCTTTTTCAGCTTGGCTACGATCGTCCGCGTTACGGAAGCGAACTTCCACGCTGTAATCATTGCCTTTACGAATAGAAGAGTACGCAATGCCTTCTTGACGCAGGTCATTACGCAAACCATCCATGTTTTGTTCCTGCAATTTACCTAATGCAGTGTCCATATCAACTTCCATCAGGAAGTGAACCCCACCACGCAGATCAAGACCAAGCTTCATCGGTTCACCACCGATCGCTTCGAGCCACTTAGGCGTTGCAGGTGCAAGGTTTAATGCAACAACATACTGGTCACCCAGTGCATTCATGATCACTTCACGCGCACGTAACTGAACATCAGAGTTGTTGAATCGGGCTAAAATTGCCCCATTTTCTAGAGAGATAGATTTACTCTCAATTTTATCGTCTTTTAACGATTTTTGGACTTGGATCAGCGTTTGTTCATTGGCGGCGGTTCCCCGCACGCCAGTGATCTGAACAGCCGGATCCTCACCATATAGGTTTGGAAGTGCATAAAGCAAACCGATGAGGATCGCAAAGATCAACATCAGATACTTCCACAAAGGATAACGGTTTAGCACGGCAGTTCCCTTCGGGAGAATCAGAATTAAATTGCTTTCATTGTGCCTTTAGGTAAAACAGCAGCAACGAAATCACGTTTGATGGTTACTTCTGTGTTCTCACTCAACTCAAGAACCACATAACCGGTTTCAGACACTTTAGTTACACGCCCGATTAAACCGCCAGTTGTTAAAACTTCATCACCTTTAGTGATAGATTCCATCAATTTACGGTGTTCTTTCGCACGTTTTTGCTGTGGACGCAAAATCATGAAATAGAAGATCAGCGCGAAAACAACAAGCATGATAACCATGGTGTATGGACTACCTTGCGCTGGTGCACCTGCTGACGCCGCTGCTTCAGAAATAAAAAAACTCATTCAACTTTCCTCATTGTTTTATTGAAAGCAATTTTACATACAAAAAAGCTAAGTTTGATATGCTACACAGATTAGTGGCATTTCGCACTTAAATTCACTCGATATTTAATGAAGGTTCGGGTTTACCAATCTTTTGGTAAAAATCTTTAGCAAACTCTTCAAAATTCCCATTTTCTATGGCTTGGCGAATACCGGCCATCAAACGCTGGTAATAACGTAAATTATGGATGGTATTGAGCCTTGCACCAAGGATTTCATTACATCTATCAAGGTGATGCAGATAAGCACGGCTATAATGACGACAAGTATAACAGTCACAATCAGCATCCAGTGTTGATGTGTCTGATTTATACTTAGCATTACGAATTTTTACCACGCCATTTGTCACAAATAAATGCCCATTTCGTGCATTTCGTGTTGGCATCACACAATCGAACATATCGATACCACGGCGAACCCCTTCAACTAAATCTTCAGGTTTGCCAACTCCCATTAAATAACGAGGTTTGTCAGCTGGAATTTGCGGGCAGACATGTTCTAAAATTCGGTGCATATCTTCTTTCGGTTCGCCTACGGCTAAGCCGCCTACAGCGTACCCATCAAAGCCGATTTCCACCAGTCCCTTAACTGAAATATCACGTAAATCTTCGTAAACACTACCTTGAATAATACCGAACAAAGCATTTTTATTGTTTAGTTCGTCAAAGCGTTGGCGGCTACGTGCAGCCCAACGCAACGACATTTCCATTGATGTCTTTGCATAGTCCCAATCTGCTGGATACGGCGTGCACTCGTCAAAAATCATGACAATATCTGAGCCGAGGTCATACTGAATTTCCATCGATTTTTCAGGGCTTAGGAAAACTTTTTCACCGTTGATAGGGTTGCGAAAATGCACACCTTCTTCTTTAATTTTGCGCATCGCACCAAGACTAAAGACCTGAAAGCCACCTGAATCGGTTAAAATTGGCCCTTGCCATTGCATAAAGTCATGGAGGTCACCATGTAACTTCATGATTTCTTGACCCGGACGTAACCACAGGTGGAAAGTATTCCCTAATAAGATTTGAGCGCCAGTTTCTTTCACTTCTTCAGGGGTCATCCCCTTGACTGTACCGTAGGTTCCTACTGGCATAAATGCAGGGGTTTCCACCACGCCGCGCTCAAAGACTAAGCGACCACGGCGTGCATTGCCGTCAGTCGTTTGTAATTCATATTTCACATTTGCCTCCTAGCAGCAGAAAAACAGTCTGTTGCTATCGATAATATTAATTTGCTAAGCAAGCAGCCGATGCCACCGCTTATAAAACTGATTACTCTCCAATTTTCTCAAATCGAGCGTTTGTATTGGGGGTAATAAACATAGCATCACCATAACTAAAGAAACGGTATTTTTGTTTAACGGCTTCTTCGTATGCATTCATGGTGTTTTTATATCCAGCAAACGCAGAAACCAACATAATTAATGTAGATTCAGGTAAGTGGAAGTTGGTGATTAGTGCATCTATCACCTGATATTCATACCCAGGGTAAATAAAGATTTGGGTATCATCAAAAAATGGAGCAATTAAAGCGTCTTGGCTTGCTTTTGCGGCACTTTCTAGTGACCGAACCGACGTTGTTCCAACAGCGATAACGCGATTACCTCGAGCTTTACAGGCTAAAACGGCATCCACGACCTCTTGTGGCACTTCTGCATATTCAGAATGCATAATGTGATCTTCGATAGTATCAACACGTACTGGTTGAAAGGTACCGGCTCCCACATGTAATGTCACAAACGCCATTTCTACGCCTTTTTGGCGCAATGCTTCAAGTAACGGCTCATCAAAGTGTAAACCTGCCGTTGGTGCTGCGACAGCCCCTGGTTTTTCACTATACACGGTTTGATAAAGTTCTTTATCTGACTCTTCATCAGGGCGATCAATATAAGGCGGCAGAGGCATATGACCAATTTGGTTTAGAATGCTTAATACATCACGTTCATCATCAAAGCGCAGTTCAAACAATGCACCATGACGCGCGACCATGGTCGCCTTCACGCTTTCATCTTCACCTAACAGTAATTCAGCCCCTTCTTTTGGCGCTTTTGATGCCCTAACATGGGCTAATACGCGGTGTTCATCCAGCATACGCTCAATCAGAACTTCAATTTTACCACCGCTAACTTTGCGCCCAAATAACCGTGCAGGGATCACGCGAGTGTTATTGAACACTAGCAAGTCACCGTGCTCCAATTTTTCTAGAATATCGGTAAAAACACCATGCGTGAGCTGCCCTGAACCGCCATCGAGGCTTAATAAACGGCAAGCACTACGTTCAGCCTGCGGATAGTGGGCAATCAGTTCTTCAGGTAATTCAAAAGTAAAATCAGAAACACGCATTGTATTGACATCAATCTAAAAAAACAGGCGACTAGTCTAGTGCCGCGCTGACTTTGGCGCAAGAAATAAGCGTAAAATAGTACAGAAAAACACCATTATTTAACAAATATTTTGTTAGCAAAAAATTCTGTACGCTATTTGTCCATTCAAAGAATGAATTATTTCAATTTCAATAAACTTTCATGACAAATTTATTTCGACTTTTTTATTTTTTTCTCTCAGTACTGATACCCCATGAATTTCGAATTAGAGGAATGCTTTATTCCTCTGCCAAGTAATGTCCTGTGAGTTTCGAATTCAACATAATTACTGCTATAGTTTGAGCAATCAAAAAGCTAGCTAAGCTGCGCTGCATGTCCTATGGATTTCGAATCACAGGTAGGCAGCAAGTAAAGATATCCCGATGAGCATACATGAGTATGTGATTCGGGTGGCTTTACGAAGCTAACACCCCTGTGGTTTGAAAGACGACGGACATTTTAAAGTGAATTATTTAGCGCACCTCCACCTGGCCCACCTCGCTGACAGCTCCTTACTCGGCAACATCATGGCTGACTACGTCCGCGGAAACCCTACGGGCCTTTATTCATCAGAAGTTGTCTCTGGTATCTTTATGCATCGAGCCGTCGACCGCATTACGGATACCCACCCTTTAGTCAAAGAAGCTAAGTTGTTGTTTCGTGATGAATATCGCCGTGTTGCGCCCATAACCTTGGATTTAGTCTGGGATCATTTTTTGTCGCTGCACTGGTCGACTATTGAGCCATCAATATCGCTAGCGGGCTTTGTACGTGACTGCCGAACAATAATTGAGCCACAACTTTGTCATACTCCTGAAAAATTTCAGGAGTTAAATGAATTCCTTTGGCCTCAGCAGTGGCTGATACGCTATGCGGATAAAAATTATATTGGTAAATCACTGAATGGTATGGCGAGAAGGCGCCCCAAGCTTGGAGCGCTAAGTGGTTCATTTAACGACTTTTTATTACAGTATGATGCGTTAGAAAATATTTTCTTTCAATTTTATCCAGAAATGATGGCTAATGCGCTGCAACATTTTTTTGTACAAAATGTCACAATTAACACAAAGGAATAAATTAAAGCTTGCACTTTAATGGAATAAAACTATCTTATTGATATTAATTTAATAAACTAGTATGATTGATAGTCAAAACCTATCACAATAATCGGTTTAAATGTCTTTATTATCAAAAGATATTTTTCTATTCTTTTGGCAGTCTATGTCCACACTATTTATCAGTGATTAAATAGACAGGACAAAAAACTTTAATTCAAACTCATAGGAGTAAATTATGGTTCTGGTAACACGTCAAGCCCCTGACTTTACTGCTGCAGCTGTTTTAGGTAATGGTGAAATCGTTGATAACTTCAACCTGAAAACCCACCTGAACGGCCGTCCAGCTGTGATCTTTTTCTGGCCAATGGACTTTACTTTCGTTTGTCCTTCAGAGCTGATCGCATTCGACCACCGCTACGAAGAATTCAAAAAACGTGGCGTAGAAGTTGTTGGTGTTTCTTTTGACTCTGAGTTTGTTCATAACGCATGGCGTAAAACACCAGTAGATAACGGCGGTATTGGTGAAGTTAAATACCCAATGGTTGCTGATATCAAACGCGAAATCATCAAAGCTTACGGTATTGAACACCCAGATGCAGGCGTTGCACTGCGTGGTTCTTTCCTCGTTGACAAAAACGGCGTTGTCCGTCACCAAGTTGTTAATGACCTGCCATTAGGCCGTAACATTGACGAAATGCTGCGTATGGTTGACGCATTGCAATTCCACGAAGAGCACGGTGATGTTTGCCCAGCTCAGTGGGAAAAAGGCCAAGAAGGTATGAATGCTTCTCCAAAAGGCGTTGCTGACTACCTGACTAAAAACTCTGCAAAACTGTAATTCGTTACGCGAGTTTTAGAAAAGCGGGCATCAAGCCCGCTTTTTACTTTTTATGAACCTAGTCTATCTTTTCTCTTCCTACTAGCAATTATTCCACTCAGTTAACAATTCTTAACTCAAATACTCAATGTTTTGTATTATTGTGTGCTATACATTAAAAGCACAAATAATTAACAAATTATTCATATTGAATATTTGTGCGATAAAACACCTCACCTAACCTTAACTGGGAGATACGAATGATAAAAACATCATTACGCCCTGCGGTTCTACTTCTTTCCTTACTTGTTTCCAGTCAACTATATGCCGCCTCCGAACCTGCGGTTGAAGCGAAAAAAGGCATGGTCGTTTCTTCCCAACATTTAGCATCACAAATTGGGGCTGATATTCTAAAATCAGGCGGTAATGCCATTGATGCAGCTGTTGCGGTAGGGTATGCACAAGCCGTGGTTAACCCTTGCTGCGGTAATATTGGCGGTGGCGGCTTTATGACTATCCACCTAGCCGATGGGAAAGACTTATTCATTAACTTTCGAGAAACTGCCCCTGCTGCCGCTAGCGCAGATATGTATTTAGATAAAGACGGTAAATTGATTAAAGATGCCAGCCTCTATGGCTATCTTGCGTCAGGTGTACCCGGTACCGTTAAAGGCCTAGACTATGCTTTAGAAAAATACGGGACAATGAGCCGCCAACAGGTGATGGCTCCTGCCATAAAATTAGCCAGAGAAGGCTTTACTCTAACCCGTGCAGATACCGATGTTCTCGACACCACGACAGAACGTTTTAAACAAGACCCTGAAGTGGCTCGTATCTTCTTAAAGCCTGATGGTAGTGCCTTCCAACCGGGAGACTTACTAGTCCAAACAGATTTAGCCAATACCTTAGAAAAAATTGCCCAGAATGGCCCATCCGCTTTTTATGAAGGTGAAATCCCCAAAATTGTTGAAGAAGCATCGAAAAAAAATGGTGGTATCTTAACAGCAAAAGATTTTGCGGATTTTACAATTACAGATACAGCGCCTGTCAGTTGTACCTATAGAGGGTATCAATTTATCTCTGCTCCACCACCTAGTTCAGGCGGGGTAACTATCTGCCAAACGCTTAATATCTTAGAAGGGTATGACCTCAAGGAAATGGGCTTTAACTCTGCGGACTATATTCATACTCTTACAGAAGCAATGCGCCATGCCTACATGGATAGAAACACCTTCCTTGGTGACCCTGAATTTGTCGATAATCCAACCGAAAAATTACTCAGTAAAGCTTATGCAGAAGAGTTACGCAAAGAAATCAAACCCAACCAAGCAACGCCATCAACCCAAGTTCAACCGGGAATAGGGCCACACGAAAAACCAGAGACAACACATTACTCTGTAGTAGATGAAAAAGGAAATGCGGTTTCAACGACTTATACGATTAATGGCCGATTCGGTTCTGTTGTTATCCCTCCGGGGACAGGGTTCTTCTTAAACGATGAAATGGATGATTTCACCACGAAAGTCGGCGAGAAGAATTTATATGGCTTAGTACAAGGGGAACGCAACGCTATTGCACCGGGTAAACGCCCATTATCATCCATGAGCCCGACTATCGTGACGAAAAATGGCAAGGTATTTTTAGTTCTCGGTTCACCGGGAGGCTCACGGATTATTTCAATTACGCTGCAAACCGCTTTAAATATCATCGACCATGGTATGCCGCCACAAGAAGCCGTTAATGCACCGCGTATTCACCACCAGTGGCTCCCTGATGAGGTTTATTATGAGCAAAGAGGCGTTTCTAAAGACACCTTAGCGCTCCTCGATAAAATGGGTTACCAGATGGTTGAACAAACACCATGGGGTGCCGCCGAGCTGATTATGGTCGCGATCCCTGAAGGCGCTGGTGTTAGTGCCAAATCTTCAGGTAATGATTCCGCTGTTTCGGGGAAAGTTCGTGAAGGCTTCATTTATGGCTCTAACGATGTACGCCGTCCAGCAGGTAGTGCAGTTGGGGTTGATTAATCGCTGTCGAAGGATCCAACCCCTTCACTGATGGGGTTGGATTAAATATGAATGGCCCTCAACTCATTAATCAGGCTTGGTTTCTTTTCTAAAAGATACAACAATTTGAGGGCCATTCCTGATGGAAACCGACGTTGTTGTTCCCAGCTACGGACCAAATCAACACTAGAACCTATCGCTTCTGCAAACTCTTGTTGTTTCATACCAGAGTGTTTACGAATAGCTTTAACATCTGGTAGTTCGAAGCGATGAATATTTTCACTAGCAGGAACTAATTCACCTTTCTCGATAGCAACCATCTCTTCTAAGCTACTCACTAAATCGTCAAAAAGCTTTTTTCCCATACCATTATCCTTATTACATAACTCATTCAATTCTATATTTTAAATAATTCGAGCGGCAGTTAGGTGATAAAGGAAGATAGACGGAAAGCATAGATAAACTATGTGACTCGGCTATCTGAGCGTAATCAACACCGCTGCAACTTGAAAGATTACGAGTATATTTAACCATTAAGCAAGCTTTTGAATGATTGCTCGTAAAATCGCTTTTTCTTGTTCATTCAAATATTCCTTTGCGTTCTTAGTATAAATCGTAAGCAAATACAACCTACCGCTCATGGTTCTGTTATAATAGATAACCCTAACACCACCACGTTTTCCTTTATTTAAGGCTCTCCAACGTATTTTTCTACATCCTCCAGAGCGGCTTATTACGTCACCATACTCATAGTTTTCTAATAAGAAGGCCTGAAATAATTGAAATTCATTATCTTCCATAATTAGTTTACGTTGCTGACTAAAAATTCTAGTTTCAACAAACTCTAAATAATTCATTTGCACCTCCTTGCGCATTTCCTATCCAATCTACTAGTACTCCGTACTAACTTCAACAAAAAAATATCATTAGCCCCATTCAAAACGAGTTATGTAACCGCTCTGGTTACACAAAAAAAAGGCCACTAACATTAGCGGCCCTTCGATTCAATAATTGAAATTACTATACTTGTTTATGCTGTGCAGCAGGTGACACAAACTTATCGCATAAAATTGCCACGACCATCACAACAACAGTTGGTAATACCCAGACTAAATCTTGCTTATACAGTGGCATTGCTGTCATCCATTCAGGAATATAACCTTTCAGATGATCTGACGCTTTTACGGCGCCAATTAGACCGACCACAAAGCTGACTAACATTGTCGGCGCAATCACTATTGTTGGGTTTTTCCACCACTTCAAAGTAAAGCTTAATAAAATTAAGACAATACAAGGTGGATAAATTGAAACTAGCACGGGTAATGAGAAGGCGATTAACTTACTCAAACCTAAGTTTGAGATCACCATGGAGAACACACCTAGGATCAACACCAGTTTACGGTAAGAAATCGGTACATACCGGCTGAAGAACTCTGCACAAGCACAAGTTAAGCCGACGGCAGTTACCATACAAGCAACAAATATTAATACCGCGAGGAAGAAGCTACCGTAATTACCAAAAGTATATTGGACATAGGTATGTAAAATGTCAGCGCCATCAGCAGGGTTTGGAATTAACGAACCACTATTCTCACCAAGCTTAAACAATGACAAATAGACCAGCGTCAATAATACCCCTGCAATTAACCCTGCCCACATAGTATAACGAGTTAATAATGACGAGTTTTCGATACCCCTTGAACGCGCCGCATTAACAATAACGATACCAAATACCATCGCACCGAGGGTATCCATTGTCAGATAACCATTGATAAAGCCGTTCGAGAAAGCCATCTCACGATATTCTATTGTTGACGGAATCGGGTCACCCGCAGGCCACATGACAGCCGCAATACCCAAAATAGCCAAAGCTAGCATTTTTACAGGCGCTAAAATGTGCCCAACGCTATCGAGCAGTTTTCCTGGATACAATGAAATACCAATAACTAGAACGAAGTAAACCACGCTGTAGATCAGTAATAGCATATCGGACTCACCACCGAATAATGGTGCGATACCGACTTTATAAGATACAGTTGCCGTTCTTGGCGTTGCGAATAGAGGCCCTACCGACAAATAAGCAACAACCGCCAATAGTAGCCCTGCAGTTTTGCCAACAGGCGTACTGAGTGCTTCAATACCCCCACCCACTTTAGCCAGCGCAATAACCGTCAAAACAGGTAAACCCACACCAGTAACCAAAAACCCTAGTGCCGCAGTCCAAACTTGTTCCCCTGCCTGCAAACCAACCATAGGGGGAAAGATAATGTTTCCTGCCCCGACGAATAACGCAAAAGTCATAAAGCCTAATGCGATGATATCTCTTGATGATAAACGATGAGCCATATTATGTTATTTTTAAGTGACAAAATAGAAAATTATGGGTTTACACTTAGCAACCCTTTGAAATATATATAGCGAGATAGAATTCTGATAAACATACTGTTAACAATATAAAAAAGTATATTTGCCTGTATCACACGAAATGAAAAGTCAAAAAACAGAAAAATTCGCCAATAACTGACAACAAGTAGAACTTTTATAGGGCAAAAAGGCAATAGCAAACCTAAAAACAAGAATAAATAACTAAACTAATTTTCAGAACTAGTGATTACTTTCAGCAAAATCCCAATACTCGTTATATGCTTTGTTCGAAAAATGAACAACTCATCTTTTTCTAGTGATTAGAATTGATTATTTAACAGAATATATAATTAATGTGACAGCAATTATAAGCATTAAATATATGAATATTGAATTGAATATGCATATGGATTGGTGAATAGAAATAATCCACTTTATTAATATTTTGATTATATTAATAAAGTGGAATTATTTACCCATTTTTAAGTTTTTTATCATCAACAATTAGTACTGTTGGTAACGTAAATGAAAACTCACTCCCTTTACCTAACTGGCTCGTCACCACCAACTGACTACTATGATGTTGTAATGCATGTTTAACAATAGCTAACCCAAGGCCAGTACCTCCACCGCCTTGGCGGGAACGTGCTTTATCTACTCGATAAAAACGTTCGGTTAAACGAGGGATATGCTCTGCGGGTATCCCTTGCCCGTTATCTCTCACACTAAAACGCGCCCCTTGCCCGCTTCTCTGCCAATCAACCCAAATTTTGGTGCCTTCAGGCGTATGGCTGATCGCGTTATAGACTAAGTTCGCCACTGCACTACGTAATTGCTCTTCATTACCATGAACACGCAATTTTTCATCAACATGAAATTCAAATTGATGACGCCCTTGGCTTAAACTAAGCGCTTCTTGCTCAATCATTTTGAGAATGACAGGGATATTCACTTGCTCATCAAGGTTAATTTGAGGGGCAATTTCGATGCGTGATAGCTGCAAAAGCTGCTTAACTAAGTTATCCATGCGGTGCGTTTGCTCTTGCATAACATGCAGTGCTTTTTTATTGACCGCAGTCACGTTTTCTTGGTCATCCATAACCTCTAGGTAACCTTGAATGACAGTGAGGGGAGTCCGTAATTCATGGCTCACATTCGCAAAAAAGTCCCTACGCGCCTTTTCCAAACGACGTTTTTCTGTCACATCTCGCGCAACCATCAATAACTGCCCTTCGGTATATGGCAAGATACGAAACTCAACGATTTCACCACTATTGAGCTCGATAGTCAGCGCTTGGTCATAACGTTTGATGGTGAAGTAACGGCTAAAATCAGGATAACGTAATAAATTAAAAATATGTTGACCATTATCTTCAGGCCAACGAAAGCCGAGTAAAGCCTGCGCATGGCGATTACACCAGAAGATATTCCCTTCGGTTGTCATCATTACCACTGCATCAGGTAGTGATTCTGCACCACTACGAAACCGTTTAATTAACTGGCCTAATTCACGGCGGCGTTTTCGATTACGTTGCTGCATCTGGTAGATACCATAAAAAATGGGTTCCCACCCACCTCGCCCTTCAGGGGGCAACATACTTTTATCTAGCCATAACCAGTAAGAAAGCTTGAGCAGGTTATACCCATGCCATATCAGTGCAGCAAGTAGCGATATCACTAATAGCCACGCTAGGTGGCCAATAAAAACCGATAAAATAAGGGCGGGTAAGATAAATAAAAACAGCCCCCAAATCAGCTGCTTAATCGATAAACGTTCAAGCACGCATGCCTCTCCCTTTGTGGGTTTTAATAACGGATAGAAAAACGATAACCTGTACCACGTACAGTTTGTACCATTTTATCATGACCTTCCGTCTCTAGTGCCTTTCTTAACCGCCGAATATGCACGTCAACGGTTCTATCCTCAACATACACATTGGCTCCCCAGACATAATTTAGTAGCTGTTCTCTACTATATACGCGTTCAGGGTGAGTCATGAAAAAATGTAGTAATTTATATTCAGTTGGCCCCATATCAATAGGGATGTCATTGCTGGTCACACGATGAGAGGTAGGGTCTAATGTTAACCCATTCATTTCAATAATATCTTCCGTCGCCATTGGTGAAATACGACGTAAAATTGCCTTTACCCGAGCAATTAATTCCTTAGGTGAAAATGGCTTGATAAGATAGTCATCCGCGCCAACTTCCAAACCTTTTACGCGGTCTTCTTCTTCTCCTCGTGCAGTTAACATCATGACAGGAACGTCACGTGTTGCGCTATCACGCTTCATATGCTTAATTACTTGAATACCGGAGCCCCCTGGGATCATCCAATCCAGTAGGACGAGGTCGGGTAGCGGGTCAACGAGTTGTGCAATCGCACTGTCATAATCATCAGCTTCAATAGGCTGAAAACCATTCTGTTCTAATACAAAACAAACCATTTCTCGGATGGGCGCTTCATCTTCAACAACTAGAATGCGTCTTGCCATGATTGTTCCTGTAAAATTAAGAAGACATTTAAAATGTGAAAGCATTATGCGTCACTTTTATGACAGAATTATGAATATCAATGGGTAAAACGCATATTAATCTTTATTTTAACGGTTAAATGTCATTTAAGTGAAATATTTCCGCAACATGGTAATAAAGTCACAAACACCCCTCACCCATTATATGGATCAGGTATACTCTCATTATCGAACGTTCATGCTCATTATTGATGATAGGAATTGATAACTCATGCGCATTATTCATACCTCAGACTGGCACCTTGGTCAGTATTTTTTTACCAAAAGCCGTGCGCCTGAGCACCAACATTTCTTAAATTGGCTAGTTGAGCAAGTAGAACTACACCATGTTGATGCCGTCATCGTTGCAGGTGATATATTTGATACAGGTTCACCACCGAGCTATGCACGTGAGCTGTACAACAAATTTATTGTCGACTTACAAAAAACAGGTTGCCAACTGGTTATTTTAAGCGGTAATCACGACTCTGTTTCTGTACTCGATGAGTCAAGCGCTCTACTTCGTTACTTGAATACACAAGTCATTACATCTGGAAGTGAGCCGCATGTTATTACATTAGTGAATAAACAAGCGCAACCTATCGGCTTAGTTTGTGCCATTCCTTTTTTACGTCCTCGGGATATTCAACTGAGTATCGCAGGGCAAGATATTGAAGAGAAACAACGCTCACTACAAAGCGCTATTCATGAACATTACCAAGCCAGCTACCAACTCGCACTAGAACAACGAGCCGCTTTAGGGTTGGATATTCCAATTATTGCAACTGGCCATTTAACCGTTGTCGGCGCAGCCTTAACTGACTCTGTGAGAGACATTTATATTGGTACGTTAGATGCGTTTCCTTCTGGGGCCTTTCCCCCTGCTGACTATATTGCCCTTGGCCATATTCACCGCCCCCAAGTGATTGGAGGACAAGAAAATATTCGCTACTGCGGTTCACCTATTGCATTAAGTTTTGACGAAACAGCGCAACAAAAAAGTGTCTGCCTTATTGAATTCACTGGAAGTAAATTAACTCAAATTACCCCCTTGGAAATCCCCATTATTCAGCCATTACAAAGTATTAAAGGTTCCTTAAGCCAAATAGAACAGCAATTAGAGATATGGAAAGATTACCAAGGTGATAAACCAGTTTGGCTTGACATTGAAGTCGCTTCACAAGATTACCTCGCCGATATCCAACAACGTATTGAAGCATTGACACAAGAGCTCCCTGTCGACGTCGTGATACTACGCCGTGCACGCAAGCAAATACAGGGACAAAACCAAACCTTGACCAATGAAACATTAAGTGAACTCACCGTAGAAGACGTTTTTTTACGTCGCCTTGCCCAAGAGTCATTAGAAGATCCTGAGCGTGAACAGCGCCTAGTGCAGCTATTTCAACAATCTTATGATGCATTACAAATGAGCAAGGAAAGTTAATATGAAGATTTTAAGTTTACGTTTAAAAAATATTAACTCCCTTAGAGGTGAATGGAAAATTGATTTCACTGAAGAGCCATTTGCTAGCAATGGGCTATTTGCCATTACAGGTGCCACAGGTGCAGGAAAAACCACTTTATTGGATGCAATTTGCCTCGCGCTTTATCACCGAACACCGCGTTTAAAAACCATTTCTAACGCACAAAATGAACTGATGACTCGCCACACTGGGGAATGCCTTGCGGAGGTGGAGTTTGAGGTCAAAGGCAAAGCTTATCGTGCCTTTTGGAGCCAAAGACGAGCAGGAGGAAAACCTGACGGCAATTTACAACAGCCTAAGGCGGAACTTGCAACGGTTACTGATGGTAAAATATTGACCGTAAAAATCACAGAGATAAAGGAATTAGTAGCACAAATAACTGGGCTTGATTATGAGCGTTTTACTAAATCAATTTTACTCTCTCAAGGTGATTTTGCTGCGTTTTTAAATGCTTCAGAGAAAGAACGCGCTGATTTACTTGAAGAAATTACAGGCACTGAAATTTATAGCCAAATTTCAATTTATGTTTTTAATCAACACAAGCAAGCCAAAATTGACTTAGATTTGCTAAAAGCGAAAGCACAAAGCATTAATTTACTCACTGAAGCAGAGCATCAAGAGTTATTGGCACAACAAAGCCATTTACTTGAACAAGAGACTCAAACCAAGCAACAGCGGGCTCGCCACCAACAAGGGGTTAATTGGTGGCAACAATATCACCAACTCACCCAGCGCATGCAATCACTTGATGATGAGCTTAAAAAAAACGAGCTTGAGTTCCAAGCTGCTCAGCCTCAGTTGAAACGGTTGGCGGACAGCGCTCCGGCAGAATCCCTTCGTCCGTTGTGGCAGGAAGTTGAACGCCAGCAACTACAACTCACTGAATACACGAATAAACAACAACGTTTGCAACTTAGCTTGCAAACTCAGCAAGCTGAACGTGCCCCACTGCAAGAGAAGTTGTTGAAATCACAATCCGAGTATCAACAACACCTTGATTTTGCTAAACAACAACATCAATTGATTGATGAAACTGTCAGGCCTCTGGATAACCAAATTGCACAATTGAAACAGCAACAGTCTGAAATTACGCAGCAAATTGAACAACAACACACAACTCTTCAGCAAAAACAACACTTAGTTAATGAGACACAGAGTCAGATCCAAAATGCTCACATTGAGTTAAAGAAACACAACCTATTCCTAGAAGCGCACCCAAAAGACGCTGAACTGAGTTCCCAAATAGGTAGTTGGCAACAACAAGGTCATTTTATTTTCGAATTAGCCGACAAACTGGCAAGTTTACACAATAAACAACAAATACTTTCAAATGGCGTCGCACAGTTACAACGGCAACAACAGCTGCAAACTGAAAAATTAGCCCAAAAACGTCTCGAGTTAGAGCGCAGCACCGTCGCATTCAAAAAACAAGAAGAAACCTACAAACAAAATCAAGAAAAACATGATGTTAACACCATCAATCAACACATTGAACAGCTACAAGCTCGATTACAGCATGCCAAGTTATTACCCCTAATATTATCTCAATGCCTTAATACTCAAACACAAAAACAGAAAGAAATTCAAAAAGATGTTGAATTAGCACAAAGTATCACTGCAACGCAAAAAGAGTTGAGCATTGCCCTGACACGTATTAATGAGTTAGCCCCACGCGTCAAACTAACCAATGATAAATTACAATTAGAACAAAAAATTGTCAGCCTAGAGCATGAGCGCCAGCAACTCATAGCAGGTAACCCCTGCCCATTATGTGGTGCAACAGAGCACCCTGCAGTTAACGATTATCAATCAATCCATCTCAGTGAAACGCAGCAACAACTCATTGAATTAACAGATAAACTCGACCAATTAAAACAGCAACAAGCTCAGTTAGAATCACAACTTCACACACAAAAACAACGTCAGAACGAAAACTTACAGCAACAACAGCAAACCAATGAACAATTCGATGCTTTTAACCAACAGTGGCAAAAGACATGTGAGCAAGCACTCACTCCTGAGTTAGCCCAAAATGAGCAAGCCGTCACCCTCTTAGTTAATCAATTAACGGATCAATTAGCTACGCAACAGAGAATAGTGGCGGATATGGCGGCTCTAGAACGTGAATATCAGCAAGCCAAACATCATTTACATGAACAACAAGCTAGCTTTACACAGCTGCAATCAGAACTGTTATTAGTCGAAGAGCGTTTAAAAAACCAAACGCAACAACTTGATGAGCTCCAAAAAGAACATAATCAGCTCAAACAGCGTAAACAGATACAAATAGAGCAATGGCAATCCACCCTAGATCCATTTAACTTAAGCGCGCCAGATAAAGATAAGTTTGATGAATGGTTTCGCGAAGTTACTCAGCGAAGTGAGCGCTTTAATAACCAAAAAATGGCGGCGCAAACACTTAGCCAACAAATTGAAGTCAATAATGCCACATTAAAAGTTGAGTCAGCACAACTCCGTATTCTCACTCAACAAACTGAACAAGAAGAAAATCGACTTAAACAAATTGAGTTAGGTTTAGAGCAAAAAATAGCGCAACGGAAAACACTGCTTTCTGGTTTAGCTATCAGCCAATTCATTCAGCAATTGAATGATAAACAAACCATGCTTTTCCAAACTCAGGAACAATTAAGTAAACAACTCAATGAGATTGATAAAGCTATCGCCTCAATGAATGGAAGCTATCAAGAGCTCATTGACGCCAGTGAAAAAACAAAACTGGCACAAAAACAAGCTAATATTCTGTTCACTCAATCACTTACAGATAGCCCATTTAGCCATCAACAAGCCTTTCTTGATGCGTTAATAAGCCACGAAGAAAAGCAACAATTAGAAGAGCTAAAACAGCGCATAAACCAAGCTCGTATTCAGTGTGAAACACGTTATAAAGAGGGGCTACAGGCGATTGAAGCACTGAATCAACAGCGTATTGCTGATTTTTCGGCGCTTACTGAAGCGCAATTACAAACAGTAGTCACTCAACTCGATGAAGAAATTAAGCAAATAAACCAAAAGCAAGGCCAGATAATTAACCAACTCAGTGCAGATAAGCAACTGCGCCATCAGCAACAAGATTTACTGCAAGAAATAGAGAAAAGCCAATTAAGTTATGACGATTGGAGCTATCTCAGTTTACTTATCGGCTCCGCTGAAGGGGATAAATTCCGACGTTATGCACAAGGTCTAACTTTGGATTGTTTAGTTTCTTTAGCCAATCAACAACTTGAAAAACTTCATGGCCGTTATTTATTACAGCGTAGCCACCAAGCAAACCTTGAGTTACAAGTTATTGATGGCTGGCAAGCAGATAGCATTAGAGACATTAAAACGCTTTCTGGCGGGGAAAGCTTTTTAGTTAGCTTAGCATTGGCCCTAGCGCTATCCGATATGGTGAGTCACCGTACACAATTGGAATCGCTCTTTTTAGACGAAGGTTTTGGTACTTTAGATGCAGAAACGTTAGATATTGCCCTAGATGCATTAGAAAGTTTGAATGCATCCGGCAAAACTATTGGCGTAATTAGCCATGTGGAAGCAATGAAAGAACGCATCCCCGTACAAATTGCAGTGAAAAAAGGCAATGGACTTGGTTTTAGCGAACTTCCCGCACAATACCGCATCAGTTAACGCAATTTTGTGATTATTCAGGGTGGGAAAGCCCCACCCTGATGATTAAATCGCCTCTAATGCTAGTTCCAATGCATATTTAAGATCATTCACATTTTCAATACCAATTGATAAGCGCACTAAATTATCACTAATACCAATATGTTCCCGGACCTTTTGAGCAACACCTGAATGGGTTGTGGACGCCGGATGGCTGGCGAGCGACTCAGTCCCTCCTAGGCTAACTGCTAATTTAAAGATAGCTAAGTTGTCTAGAAAACGAAATGCATCCGCTTCATTACTCCCCACATTGATAGAGAAGGTTGAGCCTGCACCAGTGCATTGTTTTTGATAAACTTGATGCTCCACACTCCCTTCCGGAAAAAAAGCAGGAAAATGCACTTTGCTGACTTTAGGGTGCTGATGGAGATATTCAGCCAATATTTTTGCACTCTCATTTGCCCTTTCCATACGTAACTGTAATGTTTCTAATGACCGCCCTAACATCCAGCTAGAATGGGGGTCAAGCTGTGTACCGATGGCATTACGTTGCGCCTTCACTTTCTTGACTAACTCCTGACTTCCAACCACAGCACCCGCAACTAGGTCTGAATGCCCTCCCACATATTTAGTTAGTGAGTACACACTTAAGTCTGCGCCTAATGACAACGGCTTTTGAAATACAGGCCCTAGCAACGTATTATCGCAAATGACTAATGGAATTTGTCCATTTTGGTTCGTCGATATCTGCTTTGCCACTTGGCTAATTAATTCAATATCAACAAGTGTATTCAATGGATTAGACGGCGTTTCAATATAGATAGCCGCGACTTTTTTACCTTTTTCGATACGTTTAGCAACGTCTAAAATAGATTCTTGCTCATAACCATTTTGAAAAGGAACCGAAGTTATTCCAAAACGGGCTAACGTGTTTAAAAATAAGGTTTCAGTTCCACCATAAAGTGGCTGAGAATGGAGTAACACATCACCCGGTTGCAATACTGCCATTAAGCACGTTGTAATTGCCGACATACCAGAAGAAAATAGCGCTGCGCTTTCTGCCCCCTCATACAGGGCGAGTCTGTCTTCGACAATCTCACTATTTGGGTGGTTAAAACGTGAATACACCAATCCTTGTTTATGGTTTTCGCTCGTTTGTGTGCGCCCACTAACTAAGTTAAAAAAATCTTTCCCTTCCTGAGCGGTTTTAAATACAAATGTGGATGTCAGAAAAACAGGTGGCTTAATTGACCCTTCTGAAAGCTTAGGTTCATAGCCATAACTCATCATTAAGGTTTCTGGAGATAATTCTTTACCTTGTAAGTCCTTTTTATAACTCTGTTCTGACATTTTTAGCTCCAATACGGTTTATCATCATATCTCTAACGACTCGACTGCTCAGATAATATTATTATTACTTATTATTTGCTCATATTCCTTAGGATAAAAGCGACGTGTGACCGTTAAATGGGAGCGCAAGCGCCCTTTAATGACATTTTTTCCGAGGTTGGTAAATAATGGGTTCAATGGATCGCTATCAGGCCCTAACGCTTGTTGCGCTAAATAATCGGGTAAATTTAATAATGGGACTTCTTCTGCAAAAATATTTGGCGTAATAAAATAAGCAATGGAATAACGAGAATGACTATTTTTACGCCTAACAACTTGATGAACATTCGCACGTAAATAGCCATTAGTGGCTAATTCAAATACTTCTCCAATATTTACCACAAATGCATTTTCCAAAGGTTCAACATCTATCCAGCCTGCATCTGTTTCAACTTGTAGGCCTCCACTATTGTCCTGCCATAATAAGGTTAAAATCCCTGCATCTTTATGTGCGCCAACGCCTTGCTCTCCTTCATTATTATTTTCTCTTGCCGGGTAATGAATAAGTTTTAATAAATGTTGTGCCGGCTCGGCAATAATTTTATCAAAACTATTTTCAGGTAATTCTAGTGCAACTAAAAACGCTTTAATTAATTTTACTGTAATGGTTCGCATTTCACTTTGCCACGCAAGTGCCTGAGATTTAAGTTCAGGTAAAGATTGCGGCCATTGGTTTGGCCCGTGTAAATTAAACCAGATAGGGTCATCTTGATTAAGTTGCAATGCAGGTAATTCTTCACCAATATCAATCTGTTCACGGTAATCTGGCTGGCTACGAGTGCTCTCTTCCGTGGATGCTGTATACCCACGAAAATGCTTTGAGTGCTCCATCGAAATGCTTTCTTTTTCGCTTTGAGGTAAGGCAAAAAATTGTTTAGTTGTGGCTAATAGTTGCTCACGTGTACCAACAGGAATATTGTGCCCAACGAGATAAAAAAAACCAATTTCTCTAGCAATAAACCGTAATTTTTTGTAGAAATTCTCTCGTGTTTCAGGGTTTTCGAGTTCTTGTAAATCAATAATGGGTAATTGTGTTATAGACATATTAATCGACCTTCTAAAATATTTATTTAAATAATGAATAAAATTCAAGATATATTTATCACTCGATTAAATACCACATCTGATATTACTAAAAATAATTTTAAACTATATCGATATAACTTTTTGTAACAGTTCACATCTTATATAACTGAAAATAAGAAATACGAAAAAAATATTATTTATAAAGCGTTATTTTTATTTGGTTAGATACCGAGAACAAAACCAATTAGAGATCATCAAATGAAAAAACTACCTGCAGTGTTATTGTCCTTGTCGTTATCAGCCTTAGTGGCTTGCTCCCAAGAAGAAGACACCAATGAAATTACAGCACCACAAAAAGCAACTTCACAAAAAATTATTATTGGCAGCCACGGTAGTGATGCGGATATATGGAAATTTATTGCCCAATCACCGGAAGCTAAACAAGCCAACCTCGATATTGATATCAAAATTATTGACGATGGAATAACACTCAACGTCGCTACTATTGACGGAGATGTTGATGTGAATGCGTTTCAATCTTGGGGTTTTTTAAAAGATTTTAATAAAAATCATAATAACCAATTAACGGCGATCTCAACCACCTACTTTGAGCCAATGGGCATATATTCGGTAAAACATAAAAAATTAGCTGATTTACCTAAGCAATCTATCGTTGCCATTCCCAATGATGCCGCCAACCATATACGTGCACTTAAATTACTTGAAAAGTCGGGGTTAATTGCATTAAAACCTAATTTTAACCAAGCCACAGGGTCTACTAATGATATTGTCTCGAACCCTAAGGACTTAGTTTTTAGGCAAATAAAATATGCTCATGGCCCAAGAGCATTGCCTGATGTTGATATTGCAGTCATAGGTAATACCGCTGCACAAGAAGGCGGGTTAAACGTTTTAACTGACTCGTTATTTAGGGAAGAGAATGATGAGACTATTATTAATAATATCAATTTATTAGTTGTTAAAACAGATAACAAGGATAACCCTAAATTTGCCAAATTAGCAGAACTGTACCACACTGAAGCGGTAAGAAAGTACATCATTGATAATTTTGGTGGAACTAAAATCGAAATAACCAAAAATGTTAGTGAACTCAATTAAGTAAAACTAGTTATCATTCTTGCCTAGCAGGATTACGCCTCTTGCTAGGCTCTTTAATGACCCATCTATTCTCTCTTTTTCTATGCTCAATTATTTTATATGTATATTATTCATTTGTGCCTATTAATGTCATCTCCCATCATAAAACCTCACCAGAAATATATTTAGTATATTGATTTTAAACAAATTAAAAGCAAAACTTAACTTAGTGCAAAAATTTGAACCTTATCGTTAAATTTTTTTTCTATGATTTTTCATTCGCCAAGTTATAGTAATAACCATTGAAACACACTACGGCTTCTAAGATTTATTCAATAAAATGCCGTGCGCTAATGAAAAGCTAGGAGACTAAAATGTCTAACGCATTTATCGAAATGATTAAAAATCGTCGTACTATTTATAACCTCGGCGATGCTTTACCAGTATCAGAAGAACACGTCACGAAACTAATTAAAGAAGCAGTTAAACATTCACCATCATCATTTAACTCGCAAACGTCTCGTGTGGTAATTTTATTTGGTGCTGAACACAAAAAATTGTGGAATATGACTAAAGAAGCACTGCGTAAAATTGTTCCTGAGCAAGCCTTCGCTTCAACAGAACAAAAAATTGATAGCTTTGCTGCAGGGGCTGGTTCTATTCTGTTTTTTGAAGACGAAAACATCGTAAAAGGTTTACAAGAACAATTCCCTTTATATGCGGATAATTTCCCAATTTGGTCTGAACAAGCCAGTGGTATCGCACAATTTGCAGTCTGGACAGCATTATCACAAGAAAATATCGGTGCATCTTTGCAACATTACAATCCACTGATTGATAATGACGTTCAAACAACATGGAATGTACCAGCTAACTGGATATTACGCGCTCAAATGGTATTTGGTTCGATTAATGCACCCGCTGGTGATAAAGACTTTATGGACGACGATGTTCGTTTCAAAGTTTTCAAATAAACTAGAATACTAAGAATTTAAATAATCCTCTCGTAATATATTTACGAGAGGATTTTATTTATTTGATATAATCAAGGTGAATAATTCAATGTCATCACCAATGATGATCATAGTTTTAACTTATAACTTATTCTAAATTAATCCGCACCCTCAATAAAACATATTTATTCAAAATAGTTTATCGAAATAAAAAGAAATATTTACAATTATACTATTATTATTACACTCGTGTTACCGTCTGACTATTAATTGAACATGCGAAATTTGACAACTACATAAGTTGATATTTATCAATTCATTAGCCAATCACCCTACTAAACTCTAAGTATATTTTCATTTTTAGTTTTGCATTATAGATATTTGAACTACACTAAAAGTGAGAGCACAAAAACACGTTCCATCGTGTAAGTGTTATTAAGGGGGGGTGGACTATGAAAGGTTTATCTTTACTAACATCTGTTGTTGCTATAATCATTTCAAGTTGTTCTTTCACCTATGCAAGTAATAATTCATCAGGAGGTACAATTACATTTACAGGTTATATCTATGAGCCACAATGTTCAGTTAAGGTTGAACATAAAGAGCGAGTGAATATTACGTGTTACCGAAAAGGTAAAGATGTTTCAATAACTGGTTCTTTAAAAAATGGCCAAAAGGTAGAATCTGAATATGTGAAAGTTGAGTATGATAAACACACTAAGTTACCTATGTTAAATGTCTTTTATGAGTAGCTCCATAATGGTTACCTTAATCATAACTGCTCGGAATATTTAATGTAAAAATTGTCTTAATATTCCGAGCACTATTTTCCCCTCTAAAAAGTACCTCTTAAACACATTATTTAGCCACTAAAAAGCCCACCCGTAGGTAGGCTTGAATGATATCAATGTGTTCAGATTACTTCTCGGTTAAATCTATTTGATAAATAGCGAAACCAATATCATCAGTACCGACTTGTTTCATCGGATACTGCGCATTCTCTTTGATGAATTTTGCTGCTTTTTCACTTGGTGCAGTTTCAAAGCGAATATCCAGTTTTTTGTCTGTTTTAATTGGAGTGAATGACCAATTATTAGCCGCTTTAGTCGCAATTTGTCCTTTATTTTTAGACTCTTTAGCAATATAAGCCGCTAAAATAGAACGGTTTTCATCCGGTGATGCAAATGCAACATTATTATCACCTGTTCCAGCAAATTTACCGCCGTAGCCACGGTAGTTATTCGTTGCCACTAAGAAAGTTGCTTTTGGATCAATCGGTTTACCTTGGTAGGTTACGTTTTTGATTCGGTTAGCATCTTTGTTGACTGTTTGGCAATCAACATCGTATTTCGCTGGCTGAGTCAGGTCGATTTGGTAATTTACACCACTAATTGTATCGAAATTATAAGTTCTGAAACCATTCCAATTCAATAAGCTTTGTGGTGCTGTTGATTGTGGGTTGATTTGATTGAACATCCCGGCTGAACATTCTAACCACTCGACGACATCCGCACCTGTGGCTTTAACTACAACTAATGTATTTGGATATAAATATAAGTCAGCAGCATTACGGAAAGTTAAATCACCTTTTTCGACTTCAATAAATTCAGTCGGTGAATTTTTACGTCCACCCGCTTTAAATGGCGCTGCGGCTGCAAGAACTGGTAAATCTGCGAGGTCAGGGTCACCTTGAATAAAGTTTTTGGTGTAATCAATTTGAGCATCATTCACGATTTGTACAGTTGGGTCGCTTTGAACCAATGCTAAGTAGCTGTACATATTTTCGGATGCTTTACCGATATGTTTTCCGACAAACTTACGAGTATCTTGGTGTTCTTGTTCAATAATTTTTGCGAGGTCGCCATCGCGCTCAACCAAGGCTTTCTTATTTGGTTTGTCATAGACAGGACGTGCATGAGCGGTTGCATCAACCACTTTCCAAGCACCATCATCATTATTGACCACTAAATCAACCACACCTAAATGATCCCCCCACTGGCCTGGCATAACCGCAGGTACACCATTAACTGTTCCTTTTGCAATATCAACACCTTTGATATCGCTGAAATCTTTGCTAGGGAACACGCCATGTGAGTGGCCAAACATGATAGCGTCGATACCTGGGACTTCACTGAGGTAATAAACTGAGTTTTCAGCCATTGCTTTATATGGCTCTTGAGAAAAACCAGAGTGAGGAATAGCAACAACTAAATCCGCACCTTCTTTTTTCATTTGTGGTACAAATTTTTTCGCAGTTTCAGTAATGTCATTAACTAAAACTTTGCCTTCTAAATTTGGTTTATCCCAAATAAGAATTTGTGGGGGAACAAAACCAATGTAACCAATCTTGATAGTGTGCGTTTTACCGTCTCTATCTTTAACCGGTGTATCTACAATAATGTATGGGTTAAAGTAGTTTTTACCCGTTTTCGCATCAATAATATTAGCGTTAATGTATGGGAATTTTGCGCCATCAATAGCTTTATGTAAGAATTCTAATCCAAAGTTAAACTCATGGTTACCGAAGTTACCTACGGTGTACCCCATAGTATTTAAAAGTTTATGTGCAGGGTGAGATTCACCGTCTTTTAAACCTTCACCTACTATATAGTCTGCTAATGGGCTACCTTGGATTAAATCTCCGTTGTCCACTAATACTGAGTTTGTCGCTTCTTGTTTAGCGGCTTTAATTAATGTCGCGGTACGAACGTAACCAAATTGCTCTGTCGGCTTGTCTCTATAATAGTCAAAATCAATGAGGTTGCTGTGAACATCCGATGTTTCCATTACGCGTAAATCAACTGTTGCTGCGTTCGCATTAAATGCGACTAACATAGCAAGTGTTGAAAGTTTTAATACTTTATTCATGTAATCCCCTTAGTTGCCATTATTGAGAGAAAATTGCCTCTCAAATCTGAGTACCTACCCTGTAAAATTGAACAAATAAACAACAAAGTTAGCGTTAAAATTTTACACTATGTGCATGACGTCAATTTTTAATGATAATACACTGCAAACAGTAACCATTTTTTGTGACTAAATCACGATTTTCATCTTTTTATTGGGCTTGATTTTTATATAGCTCACAAAAATGAATTAATGATGACAAATTCACCTTAATTAACTCAACTTATTCCATTGAGGAGTTGTGAATATTTTTCGTAGGAAAAAAAGAACTGTGATTTATATCACTGAGTATTAAAGAAACTTATTTAACTTAAATTTCTGTGCTTTATTTAGCCAAGAAAGCACCTTTATTTTTACTTATCCTTTTTATTCTATAAATATATCCATCAAATTATTTTCAATTAATCTAAATTTAATTTAAGAAATAAAAGATGATTATTTAATCATTAGTTTTATACATATTTTTCATTTGATTAGAAATTAAGTATTTTTCCTAAAGAACTTTCATTTGATTAGAAACCAAGTATTTTTTCTAAATAATTCGAGTTGAGGCAAGGCGACAAAAGAGGGTATCTCGGGGAGCATACAT